>JAOUOA010000317.1 GCA_029880625.1 Spirochaetia bacterium | reverse complement strand
TGGAACAGGAATGAATGCCGGAAAGCTCGGAGGCGAGCTCGTTTATCAGCATGGAGCAGCATCTGCATTTACAAATCCAGACGGAAATGCAGGTGCCGAACAAGGTGATAAAGCAGAAAATCATGACCATGACCATGACTGAAAAATATTTCAGTTGATTTAAATAATGCCGGCAGTGTGATGACTGGTTCATTAAGAAAGCGTTTCAAATTTTAAGTTATTGAATCTTTCTCCATTATACTAACTGCCGGCTGCGCTTTTTTTCATGTTTACAAATTACTACCATTTATTTTATGATTCTACATGCTGCAGAACATCATGATGAAATCCGCAGCCGGGAGAAAGATTTATGAAAGTAACTTTTTTTTTACTGATTTCTTTTTTATCGGTACTGCTTTCCTGTACATCAAAAACAGAAGCAATTGTTATCAATCCCGGCGCAGCTAAATATAAAGTTAAAACCATCGTTGTTTTTCCTTTTGAAAATATGAATGAAAAGAAGTTCCGTTCCCATTATCCGAATGCTCCTCAGGTTGTTTACGAATCACTTGAAACTTATTTTCTCGGGTTGAATGTTCAGATCGCAGACCGGAATCATGTTGATAAAATTCTGAAGGAAATCCGGTTTTCGGGCAGCGGGCTTACAGATTCAGACGGAAAACGAATTGGAAAAATGCTTGATGCCGATGCCGTTATCATTGGTAAAATTACTTCTTATGTTCAGGGAGCAGGGGTTCATGATACAACAGGTAAACTCGAGAATACACGATTTGGATTTTCCATCAAGGCAATCCATGTAGAATCAGGTATGATTCTTGCGAGAGTCAATATGTATCAAAACCTGGGAGGATTATTTTCCTATACAAGTCCGGTTGAAAATCTGGTCAACCGTATGATGGAAGATCTTGTAAAAAAGCTGAAAAGAAAGGGGCTTTAAATCTGGTATAAAGTTTTCAGGAAGGCTGGTTCAGTCTTCCTTTAATCATCATACTTACTTCAAGAACTTCTGCATCAATTCCGCTGATATTAATATCTTTCATGGGTAAAGACTCAAGGGGAATATCGTAAATTTTTCCTGTTTCAACATCAATAAAATGATGGTGAGGCATGATATGGGAATCATAATAAATTCGATCGGGTGAAAAAACAAGTTCTCGAATTACCCCTTTGTCGACAAAAAGCCTTAATGTATTATAGATTGTCGCCTGGCTGACCTGTTCATATTCTTTATTTAATTTCTGTAGAATTTCTTCTGCAGAAAGGTGCTGTGGTCGTTGAAGCAGAAGGTATGCAATTTCAATTCTCTGTGTTGTAGGATTGATGTCTTTTCTTCGTAAAATTTCTGCCACTTCTCTTTTATTCAGTCCAAATAGCTGCTGCATGTTTTCTTCCAAAAATTATAAGCTCTTTAGATTTAAAATAAGACTAAATTCTGAGCGGGCAATCCTTTTTTATGATATAAATCATAAAATTTCAGTATTTTCAATGAAAATCGGCATTTAAGCAGTCTTCGATCACCGGCTCAGGTTTATGGAGGTAAAAACCCTGAAGGAAGTCAATGTCCAGATCTTTCAGTAATTGATAGGTTTCCTGATCTTCAACACATTCTGCTATAATTTTTACACCAAGAATTTTTCCAATTTCAATAATTGAATGTACGATTGCTTTATTTAAGTCGCTATCTTTTAGGCCCATGATAAAACTACCATCAATTTTAATATAATCTGCAGGAAAGTTTTTCAAATATGAAAAGGAGGCAAACCCTGTTCCAAAATCATCAATGGCGAAAGTAATTCCGTATTTTTTCAATTCTCGGATAAAATGGACTGCCTGGCTTAAGTTGGTGACGGCATTACTTTCTGTAATTTCAAAACAGATGAGATTTTCCGGGATGGAATATTTTTCTATGGACTGGGTGATAAACTTCATAAATTCAGGATCACCGATGGAACTTCCGGAAATATTGATTGCATAATGAGAGAAATTTTTTTCTTTACTTGATCTGGAAATATATTGAAATGAATTCTCAATAATCCAGCGGTCAATTTCAATATTTAAGTGATAGCGTTCAGCTGCTGAAAAAAAAGCCGCAGGCTCAATATATCTGAATTGATCATCTTTCATCCTGATTAAAATTTCAATCAATGTACTGTCTGTTTCTTTTTGATCGTAGGAATAAATTTTCTGATAAAAAAGGCAGAACTGGTTTTTCTTCAGGGCCTCGGTGATGCGTGTTGCCCATTGCATTTCGCCGTGTCTTTTGCTGTAGTCGGTATTTTGGTGTTTGTAAATATGGATTTTATTTCTCCCGGATTCTTTTGCGATATAGCATGCCATATCTGCCGCTTTCATCACGTTGATAAGGTTTTCCGATTGACTGTCAATCAATACAAGCCCCAGGCTCATGCCGATATCAAATATTTTGCTGTCCCAGGTAAATCGAAATGCTTTAATTCTGACGATCAGAGCTTCTGCAATTTCAACAGCCTTTTCAAGACTGCAGCCGGTTAGAAGAAGGCCGAACTCATCGCCTCCCAGTCTTCCTATAAAGTCTGAAGAACGAATAAATTCTTTTAATAGATGAGAAAGCTGTCTTAGAAGTTCATCGCCAGCAATATGTCCGGAAGTATCGTTAACAATTTTAAACTGGTCGAGGTCTATGTAAATAAAAACGTGGGTGAGGGAGGTATTTCTTGCGGAATCAATGTGACCGGTAAGAATTCTTTCCATTTCAAATCTGTTAAAAAAACCCGTAAGAGAATCATGTCTTGCCTGCCAGTTCAGTTTTCTTCTGGCTTCCATTAACTGTGTGGTGTCCCGCAATACAAGAATGGCTCCGATCGTCACGCCCCGGTTAAAAATTGGAGAAGCTTTTGCGTCAATGGATCTTTTTTCTCCCTGTGGATTGATTATATAGGTATTTTCAGAATAGCTGACAGAAATGCCTTCCTGTATAGCATTTTGAAACGGATTTATTATGATTTCATCTGTAGTTTCGTCGTAAATTGAAATGATCTGATCCAGAGAATGGCTGCAGACGTCATTTTGCGGCTGATGCAATATTTTTTCTGCAACAGGATTGATCATGGTTATCATGCCGTTCTGATCCGTAACAATGACGCCATCGCCTATAGAATAAAGAGTGGTCTGCAGGTGAAGATTTTTTTCATTGAGATTTTTTTCCGCAAGGATTCTTTTTTTTATTTCCCGGGATAGTTTTTTATTTTTAAGAATTAGATACCGGGTCATGGCAAGGGAAAGAGTTAAGATCACAGCGACAATAATCAGATTTACAGCGAAATCCAGATACCGATGGTCCAGGCTGTTGGTCAGATGCAGTTTTGCTTCTCCAGAATAGGAATATTGAATAGAAATATTATTGGAAATGGTCCTGAAAGATTTCATTTTTCTTTTGTATTCCGCAATAACAAATCCATTTTTTGCTGTAAGTTTGATTTCCTGAGTGTTCGGATTGAAATGTATCCATTGATTGAAGATTTCGCTTAAAATTATATAATTCTCTTTTTGAAGAGCATCGTAAACGATTAGACGAAGAACCCATATTTCATTTTTTATATGTTCATTTTCTTCTTTCAGATTGCTTCTGTGTATGAAAAAAACAAGCAGTAATGCGGCGAGAATCTGAACCAGAGAAAATAAAAAAATCAAACGATGTCGATTTACTCTGTAGAGAAAATGCCTGCCTTTTTTAAGAAGCACTAAAAGTCTCCCCTGGTTTTCATGATGTTCCTTAAATTATTGTAATTTGAATCATCTGCCTCAACAAGTCCTGTACAGTTTTGTTTGATTGTGTTCAAGATTTTTAAGCCGTCGGGCGTATTTTTTAAATTGATAAGAATATTTTTTATCTCTGCAGCTTGGTTTTTTGAAAGCGTCTGCGATGCCAGAAAAAGATGTTCCGATATTTCTGGTGTTTTTGTCAGAGAAACCAGGCCCTGATCCCTGTATTTTTGATAAATTTCATCTTTAACAGCTCCTGCATCTGAAGTTCCGGAGAGAATCGACAGAGCAATGTTTTCATGGCCGGCAACAAATCTGTAGGATTTAAGATTATTTTTGGTAATTCCTTTTGAGTTAAGAATATATGCCGGGACAATGAAGCTCATCGTTGATTTTTTAGAACCAAAAACAAATCGTTTGTTTTTTAATTCATTAATGCTCTTTATTCCTGAGGATTTTGATGTTACGATATGTCCGTGAAAGGTAGGAATGTTGTCGATTTCCATTCTCGCGAGGATTGGAAATTTTTTATTTTTCGTAAGTAAAACATAAAGAGAGGGTCCGACAAATGCTATATCCACTTTCCCCTCAGAGACATAAGAAAAATGTTCATTGTAGGATCCTGCAATTCTGATGCTGATTTTTTGATTCAGTTTTT
>JAOUOA010000316.1 GCA_029880625.1 Spirochaetia bacterium | reverse complement strand
GACGGTCCACTTCAGAGAGATCCCGCATGCTGACCAGAATACTGGAAACCGTTCCATTTTTATCTTCTACAGATCGAACATTTTTAACTACATGAATCAGAGATCCGCTTTTATGCCTGAGAAGAGTCTCCTGGTTATGACAGTATCCATATCTCTTAACAGAAACCATACAGGTGCTGAATATATTTTCGTCAGCGACAAGTTCCTGAATGTCTAACCCAAGAATTTCATCTTCCTGGTATCCGAGAAGTCTGCAGAATGCCGGATTGGCGTAACGGATCAATCCTGAAGGATCTATGGCAAAGATGGAATCTTCGATATGATCGAGGATACTCTCAATATTAATTAGGCCTTCAAAAACTCTCATGATTTAAATTTATTTTGAAATGCTGCACATTGAAACAAACGTTAAGAAATAAAAAAGCATTATGAAAAAACTTCTATTTTTGAATCAATCCGCTCCGTATTGTTTTTATAACGATTCTTGTCCCTGAAAGCAATAACTTTTTTGGAAGTTCAGAATTCTTTCCGGAAAGCAGATTTTCTGATTTTCAATTCAAATTCCAGAATGAAATGACAGAAACTCAATATTTTTGCTATACAAAATTGTTATTAAAAAAATCCAGAGCCGTATTTTGCAACTTTACTTATAAGAACATTTGCAAAAAAACAGATTTAAATCAATTAATATTGAAGATTTTTAATTCATCCAGCTTTATTATGATAAAAAATATAAAAAAACGAAATAAAAACAAATCAGGACGTATAGATCCAGAACCGGCAAAATCTGAGTGGGATTCTGTTTCCAGCTGGTATAATCAGCTTGTAGGGGAGTCCGGGTCCGATTTTCACCGTTCTATCGTTATCCCGGGGGTTTTCCGTCTGCTGGAACCTGAAATCGGTCAACATATTCTTGATGCTGGTTGCGGCCAGGGAGTTTTTGCAAGAGCCCTTTCTCAAAAAAAAATTCATGTAACAGGGGTTGATCTGTCCTCAAAATTAATTCAGTCAGCGAAGAAGCAACCGGGTTATCATCCAGAATTTGAATCCTATATTGTTGCCAGCACATCATCCATGAATGATCTGAAAAATGCCTCCTTTGACGGCGCCGTTTGCATTCTTTCTTTACAGGACATGGAAAATCTGCACGATGCAGCTTCTGAAATAACACGGTGCATCCGAACCGGAGGTAAATTGGTCTGGGTCATCATGCATCCCTGCTTTCGGATCCCCCGCCAGAGCCACTGGGAATTTGACGAAGTAAAAAAAATTCAGTATCGGAGACTGGACAGATATCTCAGCCCAATGAAGATTCCCATTCAGACCAGACCAGGAAAAAATCCGGATCTGAAAACCAGTTCCTACCACAGACCTCTGCACGAATACATCAATGTACTTGCAGAAAACGGCTGGTACATTCAAAAAATGGAAGAATGGATTTCCGATAAAAAAAGCAGTCCCGGTCCAAGAGCAAAAGCAGAGAACAGAGCGAGAAATGAATTCCCTCTTTTTATGGCAATTCAGGCAGTTAAATTAAAATCCTGACGGTTGTTCTGTCAGTCATAATTCCGGTCAGGCCATAGTTCGCGAAGCCTCTCTCTGATCTTTGCCTCCTGCCCCAGAGTTCCCGGCCTGTAGAACTGAAGCCTTACGAATCCTTCAGGAAGATAGGTTTCATTGACGAAATGCCCCGGAAAATCATGGGGGTATTGATACCCCTGAGAAGCTCCTTCCGCTCTGTGGGTTTTTGTAGGCGCATTGCGCAGATGATTTGGTACCGGAACCTTTCTTCCCCGGACCGCTCCAAGAGCTGCATCAACCGCTTTATAGGAAGCATTGCTTTTGGGAGAAGATGCGAGAAAGGCCGCACACTGAGCCAGAACAATTCTGCCTTCCGGCATACCGATCCTTTCAACTGCCTGAAAGGCAGAAACGGCAAGAGTGAGAGCCTGGGGAGATGCATTTCCGATATCCTCGGATGCAAAAATAATCATACGTCGGGCTATAAAAAGAGGATCTTCGCCTGCCTCAATCATAACGGCCATGTAAAGAACAGCGGCATCCGGATCTGAACCGCGAAGGCTTTTTATAAAAGCGCTGATATAATCGTAATGATTCTCTCCAGCCTTATCATAATAACGGACGGAATTTTCAGAAATTTTATGAATGACTTCAGGCGTGAGGATCAGGGATTCTTTATCTTCGGTCCGGACATACTCCGCCGATGTTTCAAGGACATTGAGCATCCGTCTTGCATCGCCTCCTGCAAGATCAAGCAGCATTTCCATGGACCGGTCTTCAATTTCCATTCCTTTCAGTTTTTCGTCTTCCTGCATCGCTCTTTCCAGAATACTGCGCAAATCTTCTTTTTCAAGAGGAAGGAGCCGGTAAACCTGGCATCGTGAAAGAAGAGGACCGATCACCTCGAACGAAGGATTTTCTGTAGTGGCTCCGATCAGAATAATCCAGCCGGATTCTACTGCTTCCAGCAGGGCATCCTGCTGAGCCTTATTAAAACGATGGATTTCATCAATAAAAAGAATTACCTGCAGGCCCGAGACGCTTTTTTCTCTTCCGGCGGCAATCACTTCACGAACTTCTTTGATTCCTGATGATACAGCGGAAAGGGTATAAAATTCCCCTTTTGAATTTTCGGTAAGAAGCCTTGCAAGCGTGGTTTTTCCGCAGCCGGGAGGGCCGTAAAGGATCATGGAATGAACCGGCTTTGATTTCAGCCTCTGAACCAGAGAAGACTGACCGACAAGATGCTCCCATTTTTCAGGCCGCAATCTTGCAGGCAGAGGAGATTTTTTTAAAGAAGCTTTTTGAAATAAATCAGTCATATCTTTCAAGGACATAGAGATTCAGTGCAGTTCTGAGGTTCAATTGAAAAAAGGGTTCAGAATCGTAAAATAAAGCCTTAAATTTGAGAATCTTCTATAAGAAAGTAAACGTTCTTTTTGGGAAATTTTAAAGACCAGCCCTGGTATGATCTTAAAACTTAAATATTTAAGAAAATAGAATAATGAAAATTCCTTGTATTTGAAGACAGGAAAAGAAGGATCTACATCTATGCGCCCTGCAAAGACAGCATTAATAATTTTTATTTTGTTTGCTTCAATATTTCCACAGGCTTTACTTTCTCAGAATCACAATCCTATTCTTATCACAGAACATCAAACAGACATCAACCCGCTAAATTATCTTTATCTTTATGAAGATAAAGATAAAGATAAAAAAATTACTGAAATCATTCAAAATCCAGGCATCTTAAAAAAAAACACACATGAATACCCTGCATATGGATTTACCAGGTCTGCAATCTGGGGAAAACTCCGTATCCAGAATCTTTCGGATCAAAATAAAAATTTAAACCTTGTTTTTGACTTTCCCCTTCTCGATGAAATTGACATCTATCTGGTTTCTCAAAATTCAATTCAAAAACACATTCAAACCGGAAACAGCTTCAGACAATCCGAAAAAAAAGCCGGGCTGTACCGCCAGAATATTGCAAATTTCACAATTCAAAAAAAGGACAGTCTGGATCTTTACTTTCGGATCCTTTCAACAGATACGCTTGAAGTGCCTCTTCTTCTTCTGGATCAGGAGCAGCTGAGTTACTATTTTTACAAAAATTTATTTTTCCTTGGAATTTATTACGGAATTGTTCTGGTAATGATCTTTTACAATCTTTTTGTATATTTTTCTGTTCGAGATACAAGCTATCTATATTACGTTGCTTTTGTTTTTTTTGTGGGCATGGTGCAGTTCGGCCTGGACGGATTTACCTTCGCCTTACTGTCAGGAGGAAACCCGGTTTTTTCAAAAGCCCTGCACGATTTTTTCGGAAGCTTTGCCATTATAACAGCAATGCTTTTCACTGCATCATATCTTGAATTAAAAGATAAAAGCCGGGGCCTCTTAATAGCATTTTATATTGGAGCATGGATTACTTTTTTATGCTTTCTGTACGCGCTTTTTGACTACTATAATGGAATCCAGCTTGTACTTCTGAATACCTTTTTCCTGTCGGTCCTTTTTATTATATCCGGATTAAAATTCTACAGGGTTTCAAAGCCTGCCCGGTTTTACTTTATTGCCGTTCTATTTTCCCTGCTGGGCGGGATTTCTATTTCATTAAAAACTGTAAATATTTTCATTCCTTTTTTTACAAAATATGCAATGCAGGTCGGACAGATCATTGAGGTCACCCTACTTTCTTTTGCCCTTGCATACAGAATACGAATTCTTCAAACGGAAAAAGACAGAATCCAGATCCAGCAAATCAAACTGGAAAAAGAACATCAGGAAAACATTCACAACATGGAAATCCTGAAAATCAAAAATAAAAACATGGAGGAAGACCTGGACATAGCGCGTGAAATTCAAATGCGCCTCATTTCT
>JAOUOA010000419.1 GCA_029880625.1 Spirochaetia bacterium | reverse complement strand
GCGAACGATCACCATAACAGGCGCAGACGATTCTCTGGCTGACGGAACAATTGCATGGACGATCGTAACAGACGCAGCAAGCAGTTCTGATCCCGCCTACAACGGAATGAATCCGGCCGATGTGACAGGAAGCACGTCCGATGACGATGCGGTAGGAATTACAGTCTGGGATCCAGGTGCGGCAGGTTTTACTGTCCAGGAATCCGGCGGACTTGATTTTGTTTCTGTAGTCTTAAGCACCCAGCCAAACGGTACGGTAGAAATCCCTGTAACGCTTTCTCCATCTGCAGTGGGCCATGAACAAATCAGCCTGGACAATGGGGCAACCTGGGGTACATCGGGGAATCTGATTTTTACTCCTGCAAACTGGTATGTTTCAAAGACCATCCTCCTTGCTCCTGTCATTGATACAACTATGGATAAAGCATTTGGAGGTGCAGATCCAGTTTTCAGTATTACAGCAGGTCCCGTTGCCGTAACCAGTACCGATACAACAGGTTACGTCGGTCTTGCCGTTCCAGGTTCCGTCTTTCCGGGCGTCAATATTGAAGATGAAAAATTTATCTTTCTGAGCACTCCCGTGCTTCCAAATTTTGATACCAATCCAGCCCTTGATCAAACACTGAATGCCGGACTCCCTTTTGTATCGAAAAACAATGACTTCAATGGCATTGCAGAAGCCGATAACTTCTGTTTTACAACTCCCCTCAATCCAGGAACTGGAACCTATAAATCTTTTATTACCGCTCCGGGTGTTCGCATTGCTTCCAATACACCGAATACAGGAGACAATCAAATTGACTGGGTATTAAAACCCAATACAACCTATTATAATCCTGCTGGACAGCTCATGACTGCAACCGGTGCAAATTCGCTTTTTATTTTTCCTTTTACGAACAGACTCACCCCTGCCGCCGGGAATCATTACACAGGCATGCTGATTGACTGGACAACGCCTGTAAACAGCAATGCCACCTGCGGTCTTTACTGGGAAAATGCTTCTGCTTTGAATTCCTTTAACTCCGGTTGGAGCGAATCATTGAACAGTGCTTTTGTAAGAGGAAACATTTATCTGTGTGATGGATCGTCATCGCCTTCTACGGAAAATCTGGTCTGTGTAGAACAATAAGAAACCGCATGAAGTTTTTTTATCATGCGGTTTTTTATTCGAATATCAATTGAATTAAAAAAAACTCTGACAGGCCGAGTTTCATTTTTCTTCAAATAGAATTTACTTTCCTGTCATATCGAAAACATCTTTATTCTCATCAATCCACTTAATGAGCTTTTCGACTCCTTTTCGCGGACTGTGACTGGGCTTGAAGCCGAAACGCTTATTGGCCTCGGTAATATCGCATACAAAATAGCGCATATCGCCGGGTCGGTCCGGATGAAATTCAATTTCCGGTTTTTTTCCGAGGATATCGCCAATCATGTTAATGCATTCCAGAAGGCTGATTTTATTTTCAGGACCTCCGCCGATATTGTAAACTCCTGGGCTCTGGGAGTTAAAATAATCCAGATAGGCTTTGGCTCCGTCGTAGGCATAAATAATATCCCTTGCCTGCTTTCCTGTTCCAAAGATTTTAAGAGGGATCCCGAAAACAGCGCGGATGGCAAAGTTTGCTACCCAACCATGATCTTCGCCGCCGAACTGACGGGGTCCGTAAATTCCGGTAAATCGAAAAGATGCGGACGGCGTTTTCAGCATATCGGTATATGTTCTTACATAATGCTCTGCCGACATTTTGGAAGCATGAAGAGGAGATATTTCTCCGATCATCACTGGCTGATTTTCATCAATGTCTACTGGATTCCTTACATATGAAGTTTCTGATTCTGTAAGAGTATCATTGATTGAATTTCCGTAAACATGGATACTGGAAGTGTTCACAACGGGAATGCCGTGTTTTCTTCCTGCATCCAGGACATTGAATGTTCCTAGAACATTCGTATTAAAATCCAGTCTAGGATCTTCCCAGGAAATCGTCATGGCCGGCTGAGCGGCAGTATGAACGATATAATCGCAGCCTGAGCTGTAATCCTTCATTGCCTGCTCATTGCATATGTCCTCTTTTACCATTTCCACACCGAGATTTTTCAGATAATCCCAGTTGAAATCCCTTGTTTTTTCCGTTCCATAACCGGTTCTTCCCAGTTCATATTTTGTCATATTATCATAGCTGATGACTTCCCATCCCTCTTCCCGAAATAATTCGCATGTATGAGAGCCGAGAAATCCGCAGCCGCCTGTAACCAGTACTTTCACAATTATACTCCTGTATTAAAATTTTTCAAATTTTGCATATTAAATTAAGAACCTTCTGTTTCCAGAAATTGCTTCTTTTTTAAAACCTTTTTACATGACTTCTTTATATATAAAAATTACGATTGCCCTGTGTCCCTCCTCCATTCCGTTTATTCCATCAGTATTTTATAATCTCTCGGCAGCGATGCCGATATCAGATCGCATTTTCTGCCTGCAGACTCAAGGATCTGTCCTGTAAGACGGCTGCTGGTTTTTCCCGGACCGAAATCCAAGATATGAGTAATTGAGGAATCTTTGATTACAGGATCCATGGATTTCTGCCAATCAAGAGTATAAACAGCCATTTCACGGCTCAGTCTGTCTCCCATATCATTTTCCTGCCTTAAATCCATTCCATCAGAAAAGGAGTAACACGGGATTTTTAAGTCGCTTCCTTTAATTGTAAAATCAATTTTTTTAAGATCCTTCTTCATAAGATCCGGCACATCTGCCAAAAGAGGACTGTGAAACGGAGCGCTTGTAAGAAGGTATACATATTTCATTTTTCGGGAACGAAATTCGTCTTTATATTTTGTGTGAAACCCAATCAGAGCATTCCGGTCTCCGGAAAGAATTCTGTTATCGGGAGAATTAACAAGGCTGAGATGAGCCATCTCCTTTAAGGGTTTTCCCTCATTGTAATCTGCAAGCCAGTTCCTGACTGTGTCATGATCGGAGCCAAGCAGAGCCGCCATGGGAGAAGGAAAATGTTCGCCGAGTTCACCCGATCTTTTTTTCTCATCATCGCTTGCAAAAGGATGTGGATAAGCCTCCTGGGCACGAAGTCCCAGATAAACCGCATAACGGGTATATACGTCAAGAAGATCGTAATAAGCGTTTCCATCCTGCATGACCGATGCCAGGGTTGCCGAGATCAGTCCCTGGCTGTGTCCTGTTGCTGCATTGGAATATTTTTCCAAAAACGGAAGCGAATATCCGTTGATCCTTGCTCTTTCAAAATGAGCAAGCTGCGTGATCTGAATCATTACAATGGAGACAGGCGCAATTTCAAGGTATTCTTCTTCAGGAAGAGAGGATGGTTCCTGAATCCAGCGAAGGGGATCAAAGCCTTTGGTAAAAAAAGGATGACCGCCCACTTCTTTTAATTCGTCGTAGAGA
>JAOUOA010000315.1 GCA_029880625.1 Spirochaetia bacterium | reverse complement strand
ACCAAGTTCAGCATAAGCCTTTGAGAATAGATCAGTCCCCGCGTGGTTCCCATAACGCGATCCATTGCATCGGGATATACATTGATTCCTTTTAAAACATAGATCATCTTGCCCATAATATATTCCAAAGCAATGACAGAATCCGCAAGGATGACGCGCTCTGCTGAAGAATGAGAGATGTCCCTTTCATGCCAGAGTGCCATATCGCGGTAGGCTGTCTGAACATTGGACTGAATGACACGGGCAAGTCCACAGATCCTTTCGCTGACTACGGGATTCCTTTTATGCGGCATTGCACTGGAGCCCTTCTGTCCTTTTGCAAAAGGCTCTTCAACTTCGCGGCCTTCTGTTTTTTGAAGCAGCCGGATTTCCTGAGCCATCCGGTCAAGCCCGCCTGCGATGACTCCAAGCACGGACATAAAATGAGCATGTCTGTCCCGATTGATCACCTGGGTCGTAACGGGATCTGGCGACAGTCCCAGGCGTTCCAGCACCAGCTCTTCCAGGTCAGGATCAATATTGGAAAAAGTTCCGACAGCGCCGCTAAGTTTTCCGACAGAAATTTCTTTTACGGCATATTCGAGGCGTTCTTTATTGCGAAGCATCTCCGCATAAAAATAAGCAAATTTCAGTCCGAGAGTTGTAGGTTCGCCGTGAATGCCGTGTGTTCTTCCCACCATCACTTGATCTTTGTACTGAACCGAAAGCTCTTTTGCCGCTTCGATTACCTCATCAAGTCTTTTGAGAAGAATCTCTCCGGAACGCTTCAGCTGCAGACATAAGGCCGTATCGCCCAGATCGGAACTGGTCATCCCGAAATGAATGAACCTTGCCGAGGGACCGACAAATTCTTTTACGCTTGTCAGAAAAGCAATGACATCATGATGGACTTCCGCTTCTATTTCATCGATGCGCTTTGCATCAAATGCAGACTTGCTGCGAATATTTTCCATATCTTCTTTGGGGATGACGCCTTTTTCATGGTAGGCTTCGCAGACGGCAATTTCCACTTCAAGCCAGATTCTGTATTTATTTTCCAGGTCCCAGATTCCTGCGATTTCTGGATTTGAATAACGATCGATCATAATGTTTTCTCCTTTAGAATGATTTCATTTAATTTTTCTGCAAGATGGAGTCCATCACAGAGATTGAGTCCCGGAAGGGAAATCCTCGCAGACTCATCTTCGCATATTACCTCCAGGTTCTGTACCGAAGTTGTAATATCATAATTGAACCGAAAGAATCGGATCTTCTTTCTTTCCAGCCCCCGGATTTGAACAAAGTTTCCGGAGGTCTCTTTGCCGTAAAAAAAATTTTCACTGCCGAACCATAAAGCCGGATTGGAATTTCTTCTGCGGATACGGCTGAAAATAAATATCATCCAGGGAACCAGGGCTGCGATTACAAGAAACTGCAAACCTGTCTGAGAATTTCCCGCAAACACTCCTCCTGTCAAAAGAATGATGCCGGAAAACAAGCCTGACCATGACATATTGTTCAAAAAGGAAAATCGATCTCTCCAGTAAAAAAGAGAACTTCCATCTTCACTTGTTTTAAAAAGAGCATCTTCTGAAAAATGATTTTCAGAAGAACTCTCTGTATTTCGATCAGGGCTCCAGTTCATAGCCTCAAGATACCTCATGGATCTTTTTCTGCTTAAAAAGGATATAAGATCCACATAGCCTCCGTCTTCTTTTAAAAAATAGACAACATGCCTTCTATTATATCTGATATTTGCTTTAACCAGCTTTCCTGCTGATAGAAAATACGAATGTTGATTTTTTAACTTAAACGTAACTCCCCGGGAAGAAATCTCAGCAGAGGAAAATACCATTTTAATAAAGCCAATAACAAGTCCCGAAACAGAAAAAAATATCTCAGCCATCCCAAGATAACCGGTCATATATATTTTTTCTGAAGCAGAAACGGCCTGAAAAATACAGAAAATCCCTGTAAGAAATAAAATTACGATAATTCCTTTTTCAATTGAAAGTGAATGTTTGATTTTCATAAAGTTTAAATCTTTTTGTGCAAATTTAATATTCTCATAATGCAGAAAAAACTTATTTTTCAGTTTTTTCTTGAATAGGAATTTTTAAAAGATCCATTACCTGTTTAATATCAGACCAGACATCTTTTTTTAAAAGACTTTTATCCCCTCCATTTCTGAGAATATAGCTAGGATGGTACGTGGGCATTACTGGAATACCGTTATAATCGCCAAATTTTCCACGAATTTTTGTAATCCCCAGATCTGTATTTAAGATAAACTTTGCAGAAGGCCCGCCCAGAGTGATGATTGCTTCCGGCTGAATTATTTCTATCTGTTTTCTTAAATATGGAGAACAGCATGCCAGTTCTTCTTTATCTGGCGGCCGGTCTTTTACCATTTTATAGTCCACTGTAGGCCGGCATTTTACAATATTTGCAATAAATACATCTGAACGGGAGACTCCAATCCCATTTTCAATGATTCGGGTCAGAAGCTCCACTGCCCTTCCAACAAAAGGCCTTCCGGTTTCATCCTCTGTACGTCCAGGACCCTCACCGATAAAAAGAATTCTAGCAGAAGCGCTTCCCTCGCCAAAAACCGTTTGATTCCGTGTACGGGCCAGATTGCACTTTTTACAGTTTTCCACGTCTTTTTTTAATGCATCAAGGAGCTTACTTTTATTGGAAACTGCAACCATAATGCATTTCTTTCAATACCGGCCTGTACGTGAACTGAAAAAAACTCATTTAATTAAGAAGAATAATTTATAAAACTATATTGACGCTGAAGCAGGGTTTAAAGAAATAGCAATTTCGTCCTGAGATTTTCCAATCAGAGGGTTCGGGGAGATCCAAATCACCCGATTTTTCCTCTGGTTCAGATAGTTCCGGAATATAAAGATACTTCCGGTTGAATATCTCTGACAAAAATTAGTTATTTTCTGAAATGGAGTGTATTTATGAGCAAGGAATATGATCCTTCAAACCCAGATCACTACGCAGTATCCGTTATTAAGGGTCTGGTGATTGACGGTGTTAAAAAAGCAAATTCAGGGCATCCCGGCGGATCTATGTCATCTGCAGATTATGCCTATATTTTACATAAAGAATTCTTAAATTATGATCCTGACAATGCTCAATGGTTTGACAGAGACCGATTTATTCTTTCTGCGGGCCATGAATCCATGCTCCTGTATTCCTTCCTGACTCTTCAGGGCAGAATGAAAATCGATGATCTCAAGCAGTTCCGTCAGTGGGGAAGCCAGACTGCAGGACATCCTGAAGTCGAAGCAAATCCTGGAATTGAATGCACAACAGGACCTCTGGGACAGGGCGTTGCCATGTCGGTAGGCTTTGCTTCTGCAGAAGCCATGCTGAATGGAAGCCTCGGCAGTGATGTTTCAAATCATTATACCTACGTAATTGCTGGCGACGGAGACCTTCAGGAGCCGGTTGCGCTCGGAGCAGCAGCGACTGCCGGTCATCTTGGTCTTGGTAAGTTAATTGTATTTTACGATAGAAATGCGATCCAGATTTCAGGCAATATCAGCCGTGCAGACAGCACAGATATGGGAAAAGTTTTCGAAGCCATGCAGTGGCAGGTCATTACAATTGACGGCCATGATCATGATGCCATCAGAAAAGCAATTAAAGATGCAAAGAGCGAAACAAATAAGCCCACTTTAATTGTCGGTAATACGGTAATGGCCAAAGGATGCGCCACAATGGAAGGCGATCATGAAACTCACGGCGCACCTCTGCCAGACGCAGAAATCGCAGCTACAAAAAAGAAGCTGGGACTTCCAGAAGGCGAAACCTTCCATCTTCCTGATGCAGTATTAAACACATTTCGCAGCAGATGGGATGAAATGAAGAAAAATGTTTCTTCCTGGAATGAAAACATCAAAAAACGCACTTCAGATGCAGAGTTCAAAAAGCTCTGGGAAATCATCCATGACGGCAAAATGCCCGCAAATTTCATGAATACAAAATTTGAAGCCGGCGAAGCTGTTGCAACACGCGTTGCATTCGGAAAAGTTCTTGCAAATCTTGCAGATACTCTTCCCAATCTCGTTGGAGGATCTGCAGACCTTGAACCTTCAAATAATACAGCAGGCTTTTTCAAAAAAGTAGGCGATTTTACAAAAGATAATAGAAAAGGACGAAACTTTGCTTTCGGTGTAAAAGAATTCCCAATGGCTGCAATCCTGAATGGAATTGCACTCCACGGAGGATTCAAGGCTTTCGGAGCAACATTTCTTGTATTCTCTGATTATTCCAGAGGTGCGATTCGTCTTTCAGCTCTTCAGCATGTTCCCGTGCTTCATATCTTTACCCACGATTCGTTTTATTTGGGCGAAGACGGACCAACACACCAGCCGATCGAACATATTCCTTCCATGCGGGCCATTCCAAATCTTCTGG
>JAOUOA010000016.1 GCA_029880625.1 Spirochaetia bacterium | reverse complement strand
GCTTCATCGCTTACAAGCAGAGATCCCAATCTCTCATGCATCGTAATGTCTCATGATGATAAATTAAATGAACTGAACTGTATTGCATCTGCCGGACTATCCGATTCATTAAAAAATTTCTTTCACAAAATCCCGCTCCATGAAAACAGCTGCCCCTGCTCCGGCGCTGTATTTTTAAAAACCCGGATTGTCGTTGACGATCTTTCCGCTCAGGAATCCTGGAAACAGATGAGCCTCCCTCTGATTCAGGAAGGCTACCATTCAAGCATTTCTGAACCGATCCTTTCAAGCAGCGGAAGCATCCTCGGAGTATTAAATCTTTTATTTAAAAATCATGAAACAGCTGATAAACCTGATCTGAGACAGCTTTTTGCAGCTTCAAAACTGGCAAGTCTTGCGCTTGAAAAAGACAGCTCCAGACGGGCGCTGATCACAGCAAAAGAAGAAGCAGAACTGGCATCACATGCAAAATCAGAATTCCTTTCAAATATGAGTCATGAACTCCGCACTCCCCTCAATGCAATTATGGGATTTGCCCAGCTGATTCTGATGGAACCGAATTTAAATGAAAAACTAAAACCGCAGATACAGGAAATCCATAAAGCAGGAGAACTTCTTCTGTCCTTGATCAACGATATCCTTGATCTTTCCAGGATCGAAGCCGGGAAAATCAATCTCAAACTGGACGATATCTCTCTTGCGGAACTCATTAAAGAATGCCATACACTGATCCAGTCTCTGGCCAGAACGAAGGATCTGTCGCTGGATTTTGCATTACCTGAAAAACATATTTTTGTACGCGCAGATTATATTCGCCTGAAACAGATTCTTTTAAATCTGATTTCAAATGCAGTAAAATACAACAAACCCGGCGGAGCTGTTGAACTGAGGACATCCGCGCCGACCCGCAACATAATTCAAATTATCATCAATGATACGGGAAAAGGCATTGCAGAAGATGATCAGAAATCCTTATTTGAAAATTTCAATCGCCTCGGCGCTGAAGGCTCGGATATTGAAGGTACCGGAATTGGTCTGATTATTACAAAAAAATTAATTCAATTAATGAATGGCCGTATTGGTTTTATCAGCAGAGAGGGTCAGGGAAGCACTTTCTGGATCACCATTCCTCTTTCCGAAAATTCACAGTAAAACTGAAAGTCTAAAAAATACTGCAAAAAACCTTGACGATACAGGAACAATCCAGAACAGCGTTATGTTACACGCTGCCTTAGCTCAGTCTGGTAGAGCAGCTGACTTGTAATCAGCAGGTCGTGGGTTCGAGGCCTACAGGCAGCAAAATTTTTTATTTGCAAATCTACACTTTTTCAGAATCATGGCCCTTATTGACGATAAGGGCAGATTCCCGAGTGGTTAAAGGGATCAGACTGTAAATCTGACGGCTCCGCCTTCGAAGGTTCGAATCCTTCTCTGCCCAAAATTTTACTGTTTTTGAAGAACAGGAGCATGGTCTCCATAGTTTTTTCCAGAGTAGTGTCTGTAAACATCATGCGGATGCACCGGACTGATAAAAGACATCCTGAAAATTACCATTAAAGACAGAATCGAAAGAGTTATGAAAAATAGATTCTTCTTCCTTATCACATCGCCTGAAGCATATAAAATCATCAAAGGAACCAGAATCGTAAACATCCTGCTGATATTTTCATAAATTCCCCAGAAATAATAATAATCTGCAAGAAGAACACTGAAAAGCGTTAAAGCTATGCCAAGTCTCAGGGGAAAGTCTCTGTTCAGAAATGATCGGCTTTTTACTGTGATAATACTCTGAAGAGAAGTCAGAATTAAAATTACGAGAAGCCATTTTATAGAATGTTTTAAAAGCTGAACAGCAGATGAAAATCCAGGAGTTTGAAAAAAGTTATACAGCAATTCCCATGAAGAAACTAACAGCCCGAGAATCCCGTCAAGCGGCGATAAGAACACCTTAAGAACTCCTGCAGGAATCATACCATGAGCCTGTCTCAGATAAACCTGCCACAAAACCATTGGAAAAAGAATGATCAGCATTAAAATAATTTTTTTAAGATTTTTTTGAAAAAGAGAATAAAGTCCTAGAGGAAATAAAAAAAACAGCGAAGACTCTTTAGTTAAAACCGCCATGGAAAAGAAAATAAATGTAAAAAGATCATTCAGTGAAATCCTTTTTAAATCTTCTTTCATTCTCAAAAAGAAGAAATATCCAATCATCAAAAGCGACACCATGACGCTGTCGCTGACCAGGACTGTAAATGACTGAAGCGAAAAAGGAGAAACGATATAAAAAACAGCCAGATATCGTTTATCAGCAGGCAGAATTTTTAACAGAGCATGAAGGCTGAATACGGACAGAAAAATCTGAGTCAGGATCATTCCCGCAACTGTTCCCCAGGATCCAAAAACGGAAAAGAGAGCAGCAAGAAAAGGATACCCTACTCTGGGCGCTCTGTAAGCATTGTTAAACCCTTCCGGCCAGGCATTCTCCTGGAAAAGACTTCGTGCAAAATAATAAAAAATCTGACCGTCATATCCGTTGCCGCCGTAATGTTCATTTCCAAGAAAACGGATCGACCCATCCGGTGTAAGCGTTTGATTCTGTTCTATATAATAATGACCGAAATGAATCATGGATGTAGGGTTAAAATCATACGGAGCACTAACAATCATCAAAGAAGCTGTATAAAAAAACAGCATCATCCATAAGTAATTCTGAATTGATATCCGGTTAAAAAAATTTTTTAAATCCAGAAAGAAGGCCTTCATTTAGAATCAGCGCCCCTTGGTCGCAAGCAGATGAAATCCGAACTTCATGGCCTGCTTGAGAACCCTGCTGTTAAAAGATGAATTTGAAAAAATATATTTTATGGGATGCTCGGCTGCCGAGTAGCCTTTTCTTACGCATAATGCCAGAGCTTCCATATGAAAATCAAAAGCTTTTGATTTTAATTCTGAGGATGCAATCAATTCTGCAGATCTTCTGGAATATCTACGAAAACCGCTGGTGCAGTCGCTGATTCCGGGTCCGAAAAAAGAAAAATAAGAGGATGTAAGAGAATAATTTACAACCAGAGCAGCCATCCTTGAAATTGCCATCCTGTACAGAGGGACATTTGCAGTATCTTTTCTCATCCCGATCACAACGTCAATATCAGAATCATACCCGATAAATTCCGGCAGAACTTCCGGATCATGCGACATCCCTGCATCCATTGTAATGATAAAATCATACCCTTCTTTTACTCCAAACTTTAAACCGTCCTGTATGCCTGCAGGAATGTGGGTTGCTTTTTCATGAACTATAATATTTAAAGAATGGCTGTGTTTCCCGGCTCTGGTTTCCTCAAGAATTTCAGACAGGATTCGGCCCGTTTGATCGGTACTCCCGTCATCGGTCACGGAAACATCCGTATGTTTTAAAGCTAAAGTAACAACTTTCCGAATTGTTTCTTCCTCATTATGTGCCGGTATAACGGTTAAGACTCTGTACATGGTTCCTCCTGATCCATTGCCAGATTTTAAAAATGTTCTGTACTGTAAAGTTCCCTTTAGATTCGGCTCATGAAATACCGATTTAATATACAGGCTGAAAAAAGGCTCTCTATAGAAATTTCATGCAATATCATGCTCATACTTTACTGACTTCACTGTATCCGGGTAAAACATTCCGATTCAGCCTGTATCCTGAAAATTATGAAAATTTCAGCGATTTGCCATTTATTGATCCATCCGTGAGTTTTGAAAAAATCACGGTTCATAAAGATGCCCAGGGAATGATCATTGCCAGAAAAAAAGATTACCGCTTTGTAATGGATCCGCCTACTGGAAATTTTAAACTGAACGGTTCCAGAGGAGAAATTTTAAGCGGAATTATTTACGGAGAATTTGCATCCAATTCAATTTACCTTAGAATCAATCAAGAGGATTCTATTTTTGGATTTGGAGCATCATCTGGAAGCTATCATCATGCAGATAAAAAATTCCGCCTGATGAATCTGGATACAGTACTGTATTCGATTCCTGGTTCATCTTATTCTTCATTCCCATTTTTTATTATTAAAAGAGGAAATACATATAACGGCATCTTTCTTGCATCTTCCATACCGATGGACATCCATATTGATTCAAAAGGAATCAATCCCGGCGGAAGCGGTATCTATATAAATTTTGACGCAAGAATAGACAAAATACCGGTCAATGTATTTGTTTTTCAGGGAAGTCCCGGCGAAATTCTAGAAAAATACAACATGATTACCGGATTCCCGTGCAGACTCCCTGTCTGGGCGCTTGGATTTCATCAGTCTCGCTGGTCCTATAAAAGCCAGAAAGCCGTCATTGAAACTGCAAAAAAATTCAGAGATTTTGACATCCCCTGTGATGCAATCCATCTGGATATTGATTATATGGACCAGTACAGAAATTTTACATGGAACAGAAATCAATTTCCTTCGCCGGATCAAATGAACCGTCAGCTTGCAGAATACGGATTCCGCTCTGTCTGCATAGTCGATGCCGGGATTCCGAAAGATCAGGAGTTTTTTATTTATAAAGAAGGTCATGACCAGGGGATGTTCTGTAAAACTTCCGGGGGAGAAGACTACACAGGTACTGTATGGAAAAAAACTGTTTACCCCGATTTTACAGACGAGAAGGTGCAGGAATGGTTCAGCAAGAAGCACCAGATTCTTTTTGAAAACGGAGTCAGCGGCATCTGGAATGATATGAATGATCCGGTTTTAAAATTGGGAAAAAACTACGATCCGCTTAATGAAAATATTGTTCATCGAAAAGGGAGCCATATTGAATTCAGAAATCTTTATGCAAATTTTCAGGCGCTCTCAACAGTAAAAGCCTTTGATCTCTACAAACCTGATGAAAGACCGTTTATACTGACGCGCTCGGGATTCCCGGGGATTCAAAAATGTGCAGCGCTGTGGACGGGAGATAATCACAGTACATGGAATCACTTAAAAGAAAATCTCAATATGGTTATAAACCTGGGACTTTCCGGGATGCCCTTTATCGGAGCCGATACGGGCGGGTTTGCCTCGGGTCCAGGTAAAATGGGACTGATCAATATCCGTAAGAACAAAGAACTTTTCGTCCGCTGGATAGAGCTGGGTTCTCTCATGCCCTTTTTTCGCGTACATTCTGTGAAATTTTCGCGCGGACGCGAACCATGGAAGTTTGACGATCAGATTCTTTCCATTTCCAGGAAATTGATTAAAAGAAGATACCGCCTGATGCACTACATTTACAACCTGATGCTGGAATCTCATCAGGCAGGATTACCAATCGTGCGGCCTGTTTTTTTTGAATTCCCCGGAATTGATGCTGCAAAATGCGAAGAAATGTTTATGCTCGGACCTTCTCTTCTCGCCGTTCCTGTGATGAAAAAAGGAGTTAGAAACATATCGTTTTATCTTCCTGAGGGACAGTGGACTGAATTTGAAACGGGAAGAATCTACAGCGGAGACTCTACATATGAACTTGAAACTGAACCGGGATATTTTCCTCTATTTATAAAAGGAGGCTCCATTCTCCCCCTGTGCAGACCAGAACCCAATGCAGAGCAAAGCTTGCGAAGTTCTCTTATCATTGAAATCCATCCTGCAAAAAAAATGGATTCTTCTTTGGTCCTGGATGACGGAATCAGCCGCAGCCTTGATCATTTTATCCTGCACTTTTCTGCAGAAAAAGATACTTCAAAAAAAATCAAAGTGCAGATTGATACAGATAAAAATGGTTATATGCCAGATTTTAAAACGATGAAAATCCGTCTTCCTGCAAAATACAAAAACATGGCTTCAGAAAATAAAAAAATCGAAGGGATGGCTGCTGATTTAACTTCCGAAGACCGCTTCTTTTCCATGACAGAATGGGAAGTCCCTCTGAAAAATCAGACTCTGGTGTTTTCCTGCAATAAATAGAATTCTGCAGACCTTCTCTTCAAATCTGGATCTGCAGAACTTCCAATTTTTATAGTTAAAAATGAGCCATCTGTTTTACTTCTGCAATCAACTCCTGAATCTGTTTCAGTCTTGATGTTGCCTGGAACGATAAACCGGGATAACGGACACAGATATCGCGGAACAAAACCTGGATATTTACAAGTTTTCCAATATATTCTCTGCTCCATGATCGGCGAGACCGTGTCTTCATCTGCCTGTTGTATTTCTGAACCACTTCTCTCAATGCCATTTCTGCACGGTACAGCATGACTTCGCCGCGGTCTAAAGGAAGAACAGATTCCTGTCTTTTTTTTAAGAAGTCCAGCGGATCATAATAATCTCTAATAGGAGGTTTGCGGTCAGCAAAAGAAGATCGTTCGCGAAAAATTCCCTGAAAGATTCTTTCCCCGGCCCTTTTCCCCGCTTCCTTTGCGTTAAAATCTTTGTCAGACCGGTAGTTCTCTGGAGAGGGATCTTTTCGTTTTTCTTCAGTATGTAAGGTATGATTTTCTTTTAGATAATTGTATGCTTCAATTAATTCTCTTGCTTTTTCAGATTCTCCGCTGGAACGGTCTGGATGGCATAATTTAATCTGATCACGAAAAGCTTTTTTAATCTCTTCCGGCCCCGCACCCGGTTCCAGACCAAGCAGACGATAATATTGCTTCACAGGTAAATTCCTCTGCTACATTATCGACTTTTTTACCTTTTCCCAATCAATACTTAAAAGCCTGGTAAGAATTCTATCTCCAACATACAGGCTGAGTGAGCCAATAATGAAAAAAGAAAGACCAACAATGGATGTGGAAAGGATCGGATCATGAAAATACCGCTCCAGCAAAAGATAGGTCAGATGACCTAAAGACAAAATTCCTCCAATAAAAAAGGCCCCGCCTGCAACGTAGAACAGAAAAGATTTTATAAAGAGCCTTTTTCTATGCTCGATTTCTGAACGGAAGAGAAATCCAAGGGTTTTTGCCACCCTGCTTGCCGCCATCAGATAAAAAAAGACGCTTTTAACAGTTTCCAGAGCTTTCAATCTTGTTCCTTTCCTTCCGAAGATGCATCAGTCTCTTCTTCCGCCTCTCATGAGCAGTCCAAGGATGATTCCCAGGCCAAGACCGATTGAACTTCCGATAATTGTCGCTTTTTGGGGATTTTCTTTGATATATTCGGCCATGGAGTCAAAAAACTCATTTGCTCCTTCACGATAGACCATCATTTTATCGCGAAGCTCATTAAATTGCTTCTCAGCATCTGAACTCAGTGTCTGAATTCCTTCTTTGATTTTTTTTGCAGTTTCTTTTTCAGCTTCCGTTGCCATACCTCTCTCCTCCAGTAAATCATTTTTCCCGATTCCTCTCAATCAGGATATCTGATTACAGACACAGTCACATAGACACGGATAGAAATCAAGAATAAGTTTTTTGCAGATTTTTAAAAATCTGCTATCCAAAGTTTCTGCCGAATCCGATCCGGAAACCGAAACTTTTTATGAGGGGGCGCACATACTGCACACAGACAGATCATTGAAAATATTTTAAAAAATAGAGAATTCACACTATTTTTCTGCACCCATTCAGAAATAAAAAATTAAAAAATTGAAACATTCGCAGAAAAGAATTGGCATCAGAAGCCCGTTTCATCCTGTGAACCCATGATGAAAGAAACAGAATCCAGAAAAAAAATTCTAGTCATTCGTTTCAGTTCCATCGGTGATATCATCCTTACCACTCCTGTTTTTCGATATTTAAAAAATATTTTTCCCAATTCAGAAATCCATTTTTTAACAAGAGAAGAGTATTCTATCATACTGCAGAACAACCCGTACATTAACAGAATCATTTCTTTTAACACCAAAAAAGGGTTCTCAGGTCTTCGCATGCTGAAGCATAATTTAGAAGAAGAAAAATACCATGCAGTCTTTGATCTTCATGGGAGTCTTCGAAGCCGGTATCTGACCTTCTTGCTCAATTCAGATGAAATAAGACGAATTAAAAAATATTATCTAAAACGATTTCTTCTTGTAAAAGCCAAAATCAATTTTTTTAGAAACCGGGGAAACTCCGGATCAAACAGAACGTTCTCTGTTGTAGAAAAATACCTGAGAACTTGCGGATTTTCAGAAACGTCAGGAAATTTTGAGCAAATAAAACTGGAACTCTTTCCTTTGAGCCAGGATTTAAAAAATGCAGATTTATTCTGGAAAAAATTTGCAGGAAAAAGCCTCAGACTCGCTGTAGCCCCCGGTGCAAAGCATTTTACCAAAAGATGGCCTGCAGAATATTACGGGGAACTGGCTGCTCTTCTCTACAAAAAATATAAATTAAAAACAGTTTTTGTCGGAGGGCCCGATGAAGTCCAAACCGTCAATGAAATCTGTAAAATTGCAGATCCCAAAGAAAATTTCACAGTCAATCTTGCAGGAAAACTAAGTCTTATGGAAACAGCTTCTATTATTTCTCATTGTTCTTTATTTATCAGCAACGATTCCGCTCTCATGCATGTAGCTTCTGCATTCCAGAGGTTTCAGATCGCAATCTTCGGTTCCACTGTACGCGAACTTGGTTTTTTCCCGCTGAATCCCAGAAGCAGGATTCTTGAAAAAAGCATAGCGTGCAGACCATGCTCCCATATCGGGCGACCAGAATGCCCGCAAAGACATTTTGACTGTATGCGTGAAATCAAACCCACAGATGTTATGAACGAATTTTCTGACTGTATGTGGGTTTTCAAACAAGCCATGAAGAAAGACAGCGGAAAAAAACGAAAATGACGCAGAGCACAATAGAAGTTTTCCGAAAATGAAAAGAAATTGACACAGTATGCGGTTGAAATTTATCAGAAATGTGGCAGAAAGTAGGATGCTCAGCACTTATTTCTGCCCTCAAAACTAAATTGAAAAAATGAGTGAACAATATTCATGACTAATTTTCCACCTCCCAGTAAAAAATTCAGATCCGATTCAAGTAAAAGACGTGATAAATACAGACTTTCTGATTCAGAATGGGTGGGAGGGTTCTCCTGTTCTCATGCTAAAATCCTTATCGTCTGCCGCGGACCCATCAGAAAGGAAGCCATGGATGTTTTCTACGATATCGGAGCCGCATACGGGATTCTGCTTTCAGAAAAAGATTCTGTAACCTATCCTCACACGCTTGCTCCTGAACTCAGACTCATCAAAGATCAGGATAGGATCCATAGAGTTCCCGATTATACCGGAGCCTCCGGCGAAGAACGAAAAGAAAGAATCCAGCAGATTATTGATATTGCAAAAGATTACGAATACACGCACATTTTTGCAGGTTATGGTTTCATGGCTGAAGATGCTGAATTTGTTGAAGCTATAGAAAATGCAGGTGTGGGTTTTATCGGCCCTGCTTCCTTCGTTCACAGGGGCGCGGGAGCAAAAGACAGTGCAAAAAAACTCGCGCGTGAACTCGGCGTTTCTGTAACTCCGGGCATTGACAATATCAGCGCATTAACGCTTCTTTCCAAAGCGAAAGACAAAGCAGGTCTTGAAAAAATTGTAAAAGAGAATTCTCTCAACGCAGAACCTTCAGACGACCTTGAAGTTTACGCAGAGCAGATCCTCCAGGCCGGGTATTCTGCAGGAAAAGGGCTGATCACCCTCGATGAACTGAAACAGGAAGCCACCGCCAGAATGGAAGTTCTGTTCAAAGAGAACCCCGGTTCAAGATTTCGCCTTAAATATATCGGAGGCGGCGGGGGAAAAGGCCAGAGAATTATCTCTTCTGCAGCGGAAGTAAATGACGCCGTAACTCAGATTCTCTCAGAATCAAAAGCGATGGGTGAAGCCGACAACAGAAACTTCCTCATGGAAATTAATATTGAGTTTACCCGCCATAATGAAATCCAGCTGATCGGCAACGGCGAATGGTGCGTGGCTCTCGGCGGAAGAGACTGCAGTCTCCAGATGCACGAACAGAAACTTCTTGAAATTTCCATCACCGACGAACTGTTTGATCATGAAATTGAACAGGCCAAACGCGACGGCCATGATAAAATCGTAAAGGTGCTTGAAGAAGATAAAGCTGTACTTCGAAAGATGGAAGAGCAGGCGGAAAGCTTCGGGAAAGGCGTCAAGCTCAATTCTGCATCGACTTTTGAATGCATTGTTTCGGGAACATCATTCTACTTCATGGAAATGAATACACGGATTCAGGTAGAACACAGAGTTACAGAAATGGTCTATTCCCTTCTGTTTGAAAATCCTGAAAATACAAATGATTTTTTTATTGTAGAATCGCTTGTAGAGGCAATGGTTCTCATTGCAATTCACGGCTCTCGTCTTCCTCGTCCCAGAAGAATTCCAAATAACCGTTCCGGAGCCGAAGTCCGTCTGAATGCTACAAACGACGCTCTCCAGCCCCATGCAGGCGGAATTATCGAACACTGGTCGCCGCCGGTGGAACATGAAATCCGCGATGATCAGGGCATCTGCAATCGAAACCCCGATACGGGACTATTTATTAAATATCATCTTGCAGGCGCATACGATTCCAATATTGCTCTAATTGTAACCTATGGTCATGGCCGAAGCGAAAATCTTTCACGTCTTTCCAATATTATCCGACAGACAGAGCTTCGCGGTGCCGATCTCAGCACCAATCTATATTTTCATTACGGTCTTTTAAATTTTATTATCGGTCTTCATCCCATGATGAAACCAGATACAAAATTTGTAATTCCTTACCTGACTGTTTTAGGAAGCCTTTCAAAAGAAATTGAATCTCTTGAAATCTCTCACGCCTGGGATACCTTAAAAAAAATTGTCCATAAAAATCTGGACGAAACAGCAGAAGATGTTCTAGCACAGAAAATTACCCTGATTACCCGTCCTATGGAATATCTTCTAGCTCAGCCGCATCTTACAGCAGGATGGCTGGTATTAAATCACAAACGTTCCTTTGAAATTCAGAATGGTAAAGTTCTATGGAAACGAAATCCCGTACAGGTATTGAAAGATCTCTACCATTTTCTGCAGATGGAAGAAAGAAGCTGGGCAGCTCCTGCAAGTCAGATCTGGGATCACGACTGCATGCTTTTGAAAAAAGCTCTGGAATTCTACAACGACCTTGAAAAAACGACAGAGATTGATTCAGAAAAGCCTTTCCATGATTCCGTCGCCGCACATAAAGAGAACCAGTCAGATGTTTTTTTAAAGACCAACGAATCCCTGCTGAACGGAAAGCTCCCTTCCGGAATTGATGCATCAATGAAAGACAGCATTATCGCCGCTCATAAGGGCTGGCAGCTGGGGATGAACCTTCTGGATCTGATTCCACTCATCGGTGAAAAATCAGGAATTCTGAAATTCAGCGTCGGCGATGACCTTCAACCGATTGTACCCGATGAATTTAAAGATGCAGAAAAACAAAAAGATTTCATAAAAGCGCTTGCTCCTCCTCCTGTTGCTTCATCCGACGAAATTGTAGCTCTGATGGGAGGCATGTTTTACAGCCGTGAAACTCCTACTTCGCCTCCTTTTGTTTCTGAAGGCGGCCGTTTTGAAATTGGTCAGCCGCTCTACATTGTAGAAGTTATGAAAATGTTTAACAGGGTAAATGCGGAGTTTTCCGGGACAATTGAAAAAGTCCTCCTCGACGGCAATGCAGGAGAAGTCGTAAGGAAGGGACAGCCTCTTTTCAAAGTAAAACCCGACGAAGCTTCAAAAATCGAAACCCCTGAAGAAAAACTGAAAAGAAAACAGAATTATACAAAAGATTTGATGAAAAATTTTTCTGTCTGATCTTGGATTTCAATCTGTAAACTGCTTTTCTGTTTGACTTGCAAAGATTGATGATCCATTTTAAATAAATGGATCATCCAAATTTAAAATCCATTCTTGTCGTTGATGACGAAAAAGACATTTCCGATACAGTTAAAATTGCTCTGGAAAAAGAAGGGTATTCTGTACAGACTGCCGATTCAGCTTCATCTGCAAAAGAAATCCTTTCTGACCAGGCTGTGGACCTGATGGTTCTCGATGTGGGACTTCCGGATATGAACGGCTTCGATCTTCTCCGGCAAATTCGTAAAACCCTGAATGTGCCTGTAATCTTTTTAACCGCCCGTAGCGATGAAATCGACAGAATCGTAGGTTTTGAAATGGGAGCTGACGATTATGTGTTAAAGCCCTTCAGTCCAAGAGAGCTTGCGGCAAGAGTCCGCGCTGTTCTGAAACGAAGCGCAGGCAGCACAGATGAAAGCCTATTTGCAGTTGATTCAAAAAAAATGCAAATTCGTTTTTCTGGAAAACCTCTTTCACTGGCACGATATGAGTATAAAATTCTGAAGCTGCTCGCTCAAAGGCCGGGATGGATTTTCAGCAGAGAAAAAATTATGGACATGGTATGGGATACCCCTGAAGAAAGTTATGACAGGACTGTGGATACTCATATTAAAAATATCCGCAATAAACTGAAAGAAATTCGGCCGGATCTTGATCCCATTGTTACACACAGAGGCCAGGGCTATTCGCTCAAGGAAATGCTATGAAAATACGAACAAGACTTTTTCTCGCTTTTTTTTTCTAAATACGATTTCAGTCGTATACCTTGTAAATTATATTGTCAATCATGCAAGGCCTCACTTTCTTTCGTCCGTTGAAGAAACTTTAAACGATACCGCTGTAATCCTTGCATCGCTCATTGAATCTGATCTTAAAAGTGACAGGTTAAATGCAGAAAGAATTAAAAGCGTCTTAGGCATTGCAAGAAATAAAGAATTCTCCTCTAGAATTTTTTCAGAAGAAAAAAGAAGAATGAACATTGATATCTACGTGGTCAATCAAAAGGGAATTGTCATTTACGATTCTGCAGGAAGAGACGAAGGAAAAGACTTTTCAAAATGGAATGATGTCTACCTTACGCTCAGAGGAAAATACGGAGCCAGATCAACACGAATCATTAGAAATGATCCGGAAACCAGCTCTTTTTATATTGCAGCCCCGATCTATTTCGAAGATAGAATTATCGGAGCTGTAACGGTTGTAAAACCCAAAAACAGCATTAAGCCCTTTATGGAAAATGCAAAATCGGAAGTTGCAAAAATGTCAGGACTTGTTCTTGTCATGCTTATCTTTGCCGGTTTTTTAATCACATTCTGGTTTACCCGTCCCATTACAGCTCTTACAGGATATGCAGAAAATCTCCGCAGAAGAAAAAAAACATCCCTGCCCCGCCTCGGCCATTCGGAAATCAGTATCCTGGGAAAATCCCTCAGCAGTATGCACGAAGAGCTGGAAGGGAAAAAATATGTGGAGGACTATATCCAAACACTGACTCATGAAATTAAAAGTCCGCTCTCTTCCATTCGGGCAGCTTCTGAACTTCTTGAAGAAGGCGTAAGCGATATCCAGAGAGAAAAACTCCAGACAAACATACAGAAGGGAATTGAGCGCATTTCAGAACTGACTGACCGTATGCTTCTTCTTTCATCCCTTGAAAACAGAAGCGAACCTGAAGAAAAAGAAAATTTTGACTTAAGCGAAGTCTGCAGAAATTCCTCAGAAACATTCCGTTCAGAATTTAAAGAAAAAATTTCTTTTCAGACAGAGATCCTGGATGGAATCCATTTCTCCGGAGAAAAATTTTTAATCCGCCAGGCTGTGGAAAACCTTCTGCGAAATGCATCTGAATTTACTCCGGAAGAGGGAAGCATTCAAACGACTCTTCTAATAAACAATGGCAAAATTCAATTTGTCGTTTCAAATACAGGTCCGAAGATTCCCGATTATGCTTTGGAAAAAGTCTACGACAAGTTTTTCTCCCTTCCCAGACCCGGAAGCAAAAAACGAAGCAGCGGACTCGGCCTTCCTTTTGTTAAAAAAGTTGCAGATCTTCACGGAGGAAGCATCCAGATTGAAAATACGAAAGACGGCGTACGATGCACTCTTTTGTTTCCTTGCTCAGAACAAATTTGAGATTTCATATTCATCACGAAATGATGGCTGAGAAATATCCGTTTCTGATTCATACATCATTCAGTTTAGATCCTGAGAACTAGATGGATCCTGGAGGAATTTTCCACATGACAGGCTTTGCAGAGGAGTATAGAAATTCCGCTGCCAGCCATTTGGTGTAAATCCGGACGGTACTTCATTTTTATAATTTTTTTTAATTTTTTCAAAACTTCACATTCACTTCATTTTTCCTTCAAAATTCAGCCCCATTCTGTAAAGCATAAACGGCGGATCCGCTGGGGAGGAATACAATGAAACTGAAACAGTTTTTTCTGGACACATTAATCTTAAAGTTAAAAAAGCCGCCTTACAGGCTGGCAGGGCATGAACTTTCATTAAAACAGATTTTCTTAATAATTGGAATCGTAACGACCGTTGAAATTTTTCTGTTTTCATCAATCGGCATCTGGACGTACAACACTCGATTCCGAATAAATGAAGCAGTTTTAATCACGCCGTTTCTTGCCCTTTTTTTATGCGGTTTGCTTTTTCTATTTTATATGATTGCAAAATTTTTTGAAAACGCATCCAATCTTTTTAACCTGACCGTAATTCTGTTGTCTGGGTTTACATTTGTG
>JAOUOA010000313.1 GCA_029880625.1 Spirochaetia bacterium | reverse complement strand
TCAAGAAACCCGACAGGCAGAATATCCATTGCAGATGGATTGCTCCGGAGTTCTCTTGCCAGCCGGTTTGCAGTTTCTCCTGCGCCGATAATCAGGGCCCGTTTCCCTTTTTTAAACAGATTGGGGAGAAGGATGTCTCTGAAAATTCGCCAGCTGAAGCTTCGAAAGCTTAAAAAAACAAAAAGCAGAATTGAATCGAGAATTAAAACGCTTCTGGAAATATTTTCCAGGCGGTTGTAAAAAATCATAAATGTAATAAAAACAAGAGAAGAGATCACTGTTGCTTTTAAGATAAGGTAAAGGTCATGAAGCGATGCATAGATCCAGATGCTTCTGTATAAACCCATGAGAATAAATGTGCTGCATTTTATTAGAATTAGAAATCCAAGCAGGAAATAAAGACTGCTGCCGGTGTCCGGATACTGCCAGCTGGAAGGATTAATGGAATCAAACCTGAGAGTATGAGCAAGAATAAATGACAGGAAAATCAGGAAGATATCAAGAGGGAGAATAAAATAGCGTCTGTGTGTTAAATTGGAAAATTTAAATATTTTTCCCATGATGATTTTCCGATTTAACAACTCTCTTATTTTTATTCAGGATTCAAGGATATTTATTGAATGATCTAAATTTTTGTTTATTGATTTGGTAGATGGAAAAGGCAGATGTTTCAGTGAGGTTTTTCAGAATGGATTTTATTTATCATCAAAATCCTTGGTGCCCGTGCCTCTTCTATGCGCCTGTTTTGCTTTGCTTCTCAGGGCACGCTTATGTCTTTTTTCAGCAATTTTCTTTCTCAGATCTTTTGATTGTTTTAGCTTTTTCATCTTCTCTCTTGCAAACCTGAACCAGTTTTAAATTATGACTTCCATCTGCAAGCAATAATTGTATGTTAAACTGGATAGAAATTAATAAAAATGCGTATTTGAACAATGTTTCCGTCTTCAGAAAACTCCATCCGGATTCATTATTTATGGCTGTTATCAAATCCAATGCCTACGGCCATGGTTTGAAGGAATCTGCTGAGATTCTGAGAGGTCAGGCAGACTGGTTCGGTGTTAATTCCATTGCAGAAGCATTAATTTTAAGGGATTTTGATCAAAAAACTCCGATTCTGGTCATGGGTATGGAAGATCCCCTGCATTATTCTCTGTTAAAAGAAAAAAAAAGTCAGGGGATTCGTCTGGTTCTATCCACAAAAGATTCTGTTGAAGATCTATTGAAAACCAGTCCTGAAACTCCCTTCCATATTAAAGTTGATACCGGTATGTCAAGGCTGGGTCTTCATGGAAGAGAGCTGGAAGATTTATTTCAATATTTAAAAAATAATCCAGATCTGCCCTGGGAAGGCCTGATGTCGCATTTTGCCAATGTGGAAGATGTAACAGATCAAAATTTTGCACAGGAACAGCTGCGGCGTTTTCTGGAAGCAAAAAAACTTGCAATGGAATCTGCAGGGAATCGAAACATCATCTCACATATTGCTGCAAGCGCAGCAGCCATCATTCTTCCTGAATCCCGGATGGATATGTGCAGAATCGGCATTTCTTTATACGGGTTCTGGCCGTCGCGTCAAACCAGGATTTCTGCATCCAGTCTATATAAAAATCTTCCGGAACTGATGCCTGTTTTATCCTGGAAAAGCAGGATTGTTCATTTAAATCAAATCCCGGCCAATTCTTTTGTAGGGTATGGCTGTACGGAAAGAGTGTTCCGTGATACCCTCGTTGCCGTAATTCCTGCCGGGTACTTTGAAGGTTATGACCGAAGTCTCTCCAGCAGAAGTCATATCCTTGTAAAGGGAATGAGGGCAAGAATTCTCGGAAGGGTCTGCATGAATATGATCATGGCTGATGTAAGCCATATTGACGGAGTAAAGCATGGAGATGAAGCGGTTCTTATTGGAAGACAGAATGAAGAAGAAATCAGCGCCGATGAACTGGCTGACCATGCCCGTACAATAAATTATGAAATCGTATCCAGAATTCAGTGTGATATTCCGAGAAAAATTGTATAATTATGGATTGTTGGGTTGTTTTTACAATATCTGGAGATGGAATCAATCCGGAGCTTTTTACACGCCATCTGGGGATGGAGCCGAACCGAATTGTATCTCCCACAGAAGATAATGATTATAAAAGTCTCTGGCAGATTAGCTCATCGCTTAAAGGCAAAGAAAGCCCGGAAGATCATTTTATGGATATTCTGCGCCGTCTTCTTCCGGTCCGGGAAAAGCTAAAGAAATTTACAAAAGACGCCAAGCTCGATTTTTACTGCGCAGTCAGCAAGCCTTCCGGATACTCGGAAGTTCTGTGTATCAACCCGGAAATTCTTTCTGTGATCGGGCATATAGGAGCGACTCTTGAAATTGACTTTCAGATTACATCAGGCGAAATGATCTGAGAGAATTTGTTAACGGACTTTGAGTCCCCAGTTTTGCGATGCCGAAAACAGGACTGTTTTTAAAGAATGAATCAACTTAATTTTAACTCAAATCGTTCTATGAGCATATCCAGAACCTGATCTGTCTGCAGTTCCAGCATGTCAAGGATGACATCGGCGGCATCTTCATACCAGGGGAGCCTTCGCAGAAGAAGGGCGCGGTAATCATCAGAAAGATCGGGGCGGGAAGGGTCTCCTGCAACTTTTTTAATCAGCCAGTCAATATCTCTTTTTACGTAAATAACGGTTGCGGAAGATTTTAAAATATCGATTTTTCTTTGCGAGAGGGTTTCTTTCTGTTCGGGGTCATTTTCTCTCGGGGCTTCAATTAAAATCCCGCCTCCGCAGTCGATGATGATCCCGTTCATGAGGGAAACTTTCTTTAAAATATTATATTCTCGTTCCCGGAAGCTCGCCCATCCCTCGCGTTTTACAAGAGAAGGGATGCTTTCGCCGTTTGCCTCATAGCTGATGAGGGTATCTGTGGAAAGAACAGTTCGCCCGGTCAGTTTCCCGAGTTTCCTTGATATTCTGGATTTCCCTGCGCCTCTGGCGCCGATAAAAGCGAGATTTTTTTCTGACATAGTGCCACTTTCTTCCGGATTTTTTCCGCCGCAAGGCCTTTTAATCATTATGAAATATAAATTGCATGTTCCTCATCTGCGGAGGAATAACGGATCTTTCCGTCTTCAATTTGAAGAATTACGCTTCGTCCTCTTTTTCCGCCTGTATCTTCCAGAAGAATTGGGATGTCCAGCTCTTTAAGAACTTCTTTAGAAATCCTGATATTATCATTTCCGATCTGCTGGAGGGCATTGCCGTTTTTAGAATAGAACATGGTTGCGCCGCCAAAAAGGCAGGCCTTGAGATCCGAGGCAGGGACGCCTGAACTTTTCAGTTCAGAAACAAGGCTGTAGATTGCTGTTCGGGCATACTTGCCTTTATGGATAATTTTCCCGGGAGGAGGTTCTCCAAGAAGGATATGTGCAATACCGCCAATTTTATGCTTCATACTGTAAAGCACAATCCCGGCGCAGGAACCGAGTGTGGTTTTTAAAAAATCGCTGTTTCTGCCGATCTTCCATTCTCCAACACTGACTCTTGTACCCTGATCCATGTATTTCAGAAAGCCGTCCTCACTTCTCAATCCCTGAATAAATTTCTACTGGACTGAGAAGGGGGAAATCCCGCTAAGTCCTTTAAGCAATTTTCGGATTGGAATCACAATAATAATATAAAAATCATTATGAAAAAAGCACCCGGGAAAAAGAATCATAAATCAGAAATTCCTCTTTCTAAATTAAAACTGAACGGATCAGATGTATGGATTCTCGGAACGGCCCATGTATCGCCGGAATCTGTTCAGGATGTAAAAGATATCTATAAGACATTAAAACCCGACGTTGTATGTGTGGAGCTCTGTGCTTCCCGCTACGATGCCATGAGAGATCCTGATCGGTGGAGAAAGCTCGATCTGACCCGGGTAATTAAAGAAAAAAAACTGGGACTTCTTGCAAGCTCTCTGATCCTTTCTTCATTCCAGAAAAAAATAGGAAAGACCACCGGGGTTCAGCCCGGGCAGGAAATGCTGACAGCATGCGATCTGGCAGAGAAAGATTCAAAAGAGCTGGTTCTTGCAGACAGGGATGTCCGGACCACTCTTCTCAGAGCATGGAGGCAGGTAGGGTTTTTCAGCAAAATGTGGCTTTCGTCCGCTCTTTTTAGTTCGCTTCTGGTACGCGAAGAAATCCCGCCGGAAGAAATTGAGAGGATGAAAAAGGAAGATGTCCTTTCCGATCTTTTTTCCGCGCTTCCATCTCGCTACAGGTTCGTTAAAGAAATCATCGTAGATGAAAGAGATCAGTTCCTGGCGGGAAAAATCAAGGAATCTGTTTTGTCCCTGACCGGGAAAAATAAAAAGAAAAAGGCGAAAGTGTTTGCCGTTGTTGGAGCCGGCCATCTTGCAGGAATTGAAGAGC
>JAOUOA010000312.1 GCA_029880625.1 Spirochaetia bacterium | reverse complement strand
TGGGTAAAAGATAAAAGGCCGCTTTCACGGCCTTTATCTCAAAGATATTGTCCAAGTAATTCTGAAAAATAGGAACGAACTTTTTTCATTTCCGGAGTGGAAATTCTTCTTTCCAGCTCCATGCTTACTTTTTTGTCCACTTTTTCTACTCGCTTCATTGCTTCTCTGCCTTTTGGAGTAAGAGACAGGAGCGACTTTCTTCCATCGTGTGAAGACTGACGGACTTTAACATATCCGCTGGTCTTTAACTTTCGAATCAGTGCGCTAACGTTTGCTTTGTCGAGCATTAAAGTTCGAACAACATCTGTTTGTGAAATTTCATCAGCTCTTGACAATACCCAAAGAATCGCCGCCTGAGGAGGGGTGATTCCGGAGGAAGCAAGCTCTTGATGATAAAGATGATTTACCAGCCTGGACACTTTTAATAGAAGAAATCCGCTGCTGAATGAATCATAGTCATCTGCTATACTGTAATCAGTTAATTTTCTTACATTTTCTGCCATATAATCTCTTTGTCTTATTTTTAATTTTCTGACATCGTTTAGAATGTCTGAGAAAAGTATAAAATTTTTTTACATTTTCGGCGTCAACAATTTAACTCAAAAAAGATAAAAATATATTTTTTTTTACATATAATAAATATACTTTAATTATATAAGCATTTTGCTTTATAAAACAAGGGGGAAAAATATATGATTATGTATTTAATTTTGTTGTTTTTTAACTTATTTTTTTGCATCATCAAGGATGGAAAAAATGGAACGGGATTCTGCAAGTCTTTCAATTCCGGCTTTTCTTGCAATTGCCAGAACCTCATCGTATTCATCAAAATTCAGCTTTCTGTTTAATTCAGAATACGATTTCTGTGAAACATCTCCTGCGGGATGGTATTTATTAATTAAATGAACATATGTATTTTTTGATATTTTTTCAACAATATAATCCAGGATCTGTTTTACTTCACCAGTAAAGTCCGGCATGATAAGATGACGGATCAGAAGGCCCTTAACAGCAATTCCATCTTCACCGATTAATAAATCACCAACCTGTTCAAACATTGACAAAATTGATTCTCTAGCTTTCTGGGGATAGTCTTTTGCCTTCAGATATTTTTCAGAGAGATTCTGATCCCAGAATTTAAAATCTGCAGCATAAAGATCAACAATTCCATCAAGATATTTTAAACTTTTAGTACTGTTGTAAGAACTGCTGTTATAGACAATTGGCAGATGAAATCCATTTTCTACTGCAATTTCAAGAGCTTCCAGAATTTGAGGCACAACATGCTCAGGACTGATTAAATTTAAATTGTGACAGCCCTTATTCTGTAAATCCATCATCATGACAGCAAGAGATTCCGCTTTTAAGGCAAGACCTGAATCATTAACAGAGGATTCTTCTTTATTTTTACAAAATACACAATCCATATTGCAATTGGCAAAATAGATAGCGCCGCTTCCGTGAATCCCCCTGAGACAGTCTTCCTCACCGAAGTGGGGAAAAGCTCCGGAAACAACAGCATACCGGCCAGTATTGCATTCACCATTATTTGTTCGTGTTCGGTCAATCCCGCAGTCACGGGGGCACAAACGGCATTCTTTCAGCTCTTCAAGAGACTCTTTTACCCGTCTTTTTAACTCCCCAGAATGAAACAGTTTGAGATATGATGGATAATTGTTATGAGTGGTTTTTTCCGGAGATAATGACATAAAAAAAGTCTTTTAGTTTTCTGATTATCTGTAATCTAACTTAAAAATAATGATTAAGCAATCGTATATTTTGACTTTATCTATAAAAATTTAAAAAAAGACAATGTACTTAAACTTTTTTTAAAATCTATAAAAAGTAAAAAATTACTGCAGGAACAACAGATTCTTCCGAAAATTAAACATGTACACTCAAAATATGTTAAAAACTCAGTCAAGAATAAGCGACATAATATCTAATCTGGAGCATATCTTTCAGAAAAAATCCATAAACATTGAAAAAAAATCAGAGCTTTCAGGAGCAAACATTCCTTTATCTTTAAAATCAAAAGGCTATAAAGCAACTGCTGTCAATTTTCAAAACCAGCTTGATAAATTAATTGAAGAAAAATCTAAAAAATACGGTGTAGCAAAAGACCTGATTTCAGCTATGATTCAAACAGAGAACCAAGGAAGTCAGGAAGAATTCTCATCAAAAGGAAGTGCCGGATTGTCCCGGATGCAGCCGGAAATTTCAGATAATTTCGGCAGTATTCCGCGTAATCAGGAGCAGTATCTAAACGAAAGAATTCGATATCAAAAACGGTTGCCAGAGCAATTCATTTCACAAAAAGAAATGCTGTCAGCATACTATAAGAACCAAATTCCATAATAAAGAATACGTGATCTTCTAAAAAATAAAACTGTAAAAGATATCTGATATTGACAATACAGCAGTTTCGTTTGGAAAATCAGGTTTATGTATCAAGGGAAAATCTCTGATTAAGATTCACTTATCTTTATCCTGCCAGAACATAATTTATGAAAAATACAGTCTTGAACACCTATGCTATAATTTTTCTTTCATTTTTCTTTTTTACAGGCTGCCCGGAAAATGAGGAAGATGCAATTATGTTTCACATCTATCACAGTATGCATGAAGAAATCAAACATGCGGTACAGGGAACGGATCTTGACCCTTCCTACCTTGCAGCTCTGATCTCCCTTGAATCCCATCCGCCGGGCAACCGTAAAAGCGAACGATTTGAAAAAAATATTTATGAAAGACTTGTTCAACTAAAGCAGGATGGGCGAAAATTTGGTTTTATTGAAAGGAGCAGTCTCAATGGAAAATCGGACAGAGAATTACGAGAATTTGCAACAAGTTACGGTCTTACTCAAATTATGGGATTTCACTGCATTGAGCTGGGATGCACTCCAGAAGATTTAAAAGGAAAATATCATCTTCAATGGGCCGCTGCATGGATGCAGAAACATTATGGAAGAAAAGCGAAACAGAAAAACTGGCCCGCATGCTTTCGCATTCATAACACAGGACATCCAGGAGGCGAAACATACAGAAAAGATTATGTAGAAAGAGGTCTTGCCAGAATGGCTTATTATAATAAATGGATTCGGAGAAAAGGAAATCTTTTCAGTTCTGCAGAATAACGAATAAAAAAAGCCGGTAATAAAACCGGCTTTTTTATAAAGAAAATCAGTGTTGATTTTACAATTCTTACATTCCGCCTTCTGCTTTTTCAGCAGCAGTTTCAAGAGCCTTCTGTCCGCCAGAGAAGCGCATATAACCAACGCACATGCACTGTTCCCAGTTTTCAGGTTCTCCTTCCTTAACACACTTTGCAGATTGCGGGTCTATGGCACAGCAGTCATAAATTCCAGTGCCTTTGATCAGGCCCTGAGACTGTCTGAGGATTGCAACCCCTGTTGACTGACCGTCAGAAACGCCGGAAGCCTGTTCCAGATAATCTCCAAGAATTTTAGAAATACCGTCACCTTTAACCTGTGTCAAAGCTGCATCACGGCAAGTTGACATCATCTGTGCAACACGTCCGGAACGAATGGCACGATCTGAAGCAACAGCGCTAAATTTTAGATAAAGATAATCATGGTTTCTTTTATTTACTTTTCTACAGTAATTAGCAGGACTTTCTCCTCGCATCGCTGCTGCAGTATCAGGAGCACATGCCCATCCTTCAAAGATCCATCCATCTTTACCTACAGTTGTGGCATCTCTACGAGCATTATCACCGCAGGATAGAACGATAAAAGCCAGTGATAAAACTGACAAGATTACAAGATTTTTCATGTTCAATGGTTTCCTCCATATTTATTTTGCTATTTTGTAACAGGATTTTTAAATGTAAATCATTTTTTCTATATCCTGTACGATTATGGAACGATATTAATAAAAAAAAGTTCAGATTTTATCATTTAAAATCATAAATTTTTGTATGTTCAAAAAACCCATTATTAAAATTCTAACTTTTATTTTCACAATTTTTTGGACATTCCCCGTTTTTTCCGAACTTTTTGAAAATAAAATTTCCAGAAAAAGATGTAAATACAGTCTGATCCATCCGCATTCCTCGCTTTTTAAAGGAAATGCTGAAAAAGATACCGGCTTTCAGCTAGATCGATCCAATTTCAAAAAACTGATACTGCAAAAAAAACTCTGGAATCAATATACTTTTGACGGAGTGATTCCTGAAACTTCAATCTATCTTAAAAGCAACTGTATTAGCAATGGATCAATCCGTAATAATACGGCAGTATATCTGATTGAACGATTCAGCGGAAAAACAATTCATTTAAAAGAAGTCTACCTTCCCTCTCGAAAACTGATTCAAATAATCCCTTCAAAGAAGCTTCGCCCGGGAAGCGCCTACATTTATGTATTAAAATCTAAAACCAGTAAAATTAAAATTAAAAAAAATCA
>JAOUOA010000311.1 GCA_029880625.1 Spirochaetia bacterium | reverse complement strand
AAAAAAAAGGAACGGTTTTACCGTTCCTTTTTTTATCAAACCGGGTAAAAGAACTCTCAACAATTGGAATGAGTTCTAAAAAACCTCAGATTACATTCCCCATTTCTTTTTTAAATCAGAACGTGCATCTTCCACATCATCAAGATCAATTCCGTTGCAGCCTGATTTATAATCGGACTGAAGAGCCAGCTTTCCAGCCATTCTGAAAAAGATAGCGAAATTTTTCATATTGGAATGCCCTACAGGCATGCTTCCTTTGAAACCATTTTTCGTAAGTACCATAAATGCCATATATCCAAAACTATGGGCATATTCAAACCAGCCGTCGGTTGACGGCAGAAATTGCCAGGTAACCTTGCTTCCGGAATAAACGCCGGCAGATGTACATTTCGCAGTACCATCATCCTGTTTTTCAATTACAAGTTCAAACTTCGGCCAGCCCTTGCAGTCATGACGGCCGGATACAATTTTTTGATATCCGTCAGCAACCCCTTTTGTAACCCTTATATCGATCCAATTATTACCGCCTTTGTCTTTTGATGCTAGAATTGTAGGCAGTTTGCTTGCATTCCATGAATTGCAGAGCTGCTTTGCAAATTCAGCATCTCCCAGTTTGTAGGATTGAGCGGAAATTCCTGTAGTGGAAAGCATCATTGCTGCTGCAAATCCCGCAGCGATCCCTAAATTCATTATTCTTCTCATTTTCAATTTCACTCCTGTTTTATTTCTTAATTTCAAAAAAGGATAACCTCTTAATTGAATAAAAAATTTAACGGAATCAATAATTTTACAATTACAGATATCCTTTGGGAACAAGTTTTTAATGCCCCCCCGGTAGTCATCAAGTGATTTTTTTAATAAAACAGGAGATACTACATTAGATATTTATAACATTCTAATGCAGTTGTCTCATAAAAATTTTCGCAGATGTTCGAATGATCTAAAATCAGGTTTTTTTATTCAGTGAATCCAGAAGCTGTTTACCGAAACTTGAAATTCCGTTTCCATGTTTATCAGCATCTTCTTTTTTCATGTATTCAGAATATTCTTCACGCAAGATCCTTTCCTGGACTTCTTTAATAGAAAGAGAAATTTTTTCATTTTCCCGATCGATTGTTTTCACAAGAACATCCACTTCATCGCCTTTTCTGAATTCTTTTTCAGGAGATTTTCCACGGGCAAGTCCTGTTTCAGACAATGGAACCAGCCCCGTAAAACCATCAGAAAGCGCCACAAATATGCCGAAGTTCTTTAAGCTCTCAATTTTTCCTTTTACAATACTCCCGACTGAGAATGGCAGCTGCCCCTGCCATGGATTCGCAAGCATTGCCTTAAGCGAAAGCGTCATTTTATTTTCTTTCCAGTCAAAAGACAGAACCTTTACACGGACCTCCTGACCCTGCGCCAGAACATCACGTGCCTGGACCCGCTGGAACGAAAGTTCTGAAAGAGGAATCAGTCCTTCCATGCCGCCGATATCTACAAATGCTCCAAATTGGGTCAGGGACGTAACCTTGCCGCTGACGATATCGCCCGGACTTAAGTTTTTCTGAATATTTTCTTTCTGTTTTTCCTTTTCCTTTTCTTTCAGAAGTTTTCTTGAAACAATAATTTTTTTATCTGAGAATTCGGAAATTAAAAAATAAAAACTGCCGACAGCTTCGTTTTCAGGAAGGTCCATATGAGAAAATGGACAGAAACCGGCGATCTCTCCCAGCTGGATTTCATAGCCGCCTTTCATTGTTCGAATAATCTTTCCCTTCAGCGGGATCCCTTTCTCAAAGGCTGATTTTAAGATCAGTTTTTTATTCCTGCCGGCAGGAACTGTTGTATAGAGATTTTCTCCGTTTTCATTTGAAAGATAAAACACATTTAAATATTCGCCTGCATTGTAGCGTATTTTTCCGTATTCATCGAGAAGCTCTTCGCGATGAATAATTCCCGTTCCGTATTCTGTTTTAATGAATACATAATCAGCATTTTTATGATTCGTAACAACACCGGCGCAGGCCTGTCCGGGCATGATCCTTGTCTCATTTTCAAAACTCTGATTCAGAAGTTTTGCAAAGTTTGAATCTTCTTTTCTTCCCTGTCCGATCTGTCTGCTTTTCATTTTCGACCTCTAATTAAAATCAATTATTTTCATTTTTAAATTTCAGTGTTTCCGAGCCTACGCCCAGATCTTTTTTTGTAATCCCGAGTTCCTTCATCAAAAGCTCTCTTTGATCATAGATCTTATGTTCCTCGCCTGCACAGATTTCTTCTCCATTGTAAACTTTAATATAGTTTCCATTTTCATCTCTGACGGGAGCAAGCGCAAGACCTCCGCATGTATCCGGAATAATTCCTTCAGGAACCGAACCTTCAGAACTGCTTTTTTTAAATTCAGGATTATCCATATTCATTTCAGAATAATATCGTTTCATAAAAGAACCCAGAACCGGAGCAGCAATGGAGCCTCCGGCATGACCGGGTCCCATGGTAATGCTGGATTTATCAAATCCAAACCAGATCACGGTTGCGTATTCTGGATTGAAGCCTGCAATCCAGGCATCCGACCAGCTGGAAGTTGTTCCGGTTTTAACAGCGATATCGCCTTTAAATCCTCCCTGATCACGCATCCCGCGTGTTGCCGTTCCTCTGTTTGCAACAATCGTCATCATTTTTTTCATAAGGTAGGCAAGTCCCGGTTCAATAATCTGCACCTTATTTTCTCTGGTTTTGGCCGCAATGGTTTTCCTTACCCTGGATTCTTGATTGTAAAGAACATTGCCGCTCTGATCGGTAACATAACGGATAGGAAAAGGAATTACATCTTTCCCTTCATTGCTGATAATTGCAACGGCTGTGGCAAGTTCGATTGGCGTCACTTCGCTTGCGCCCAGAGCGAGCGCAGGATCAGAATTAAACCTTCTGGGGCTGGAAATTTTCATGAGAGTATTTGCAAAATCAATAATTGGCGATGCCCCGATTTTGTAATAGACCTGAACAGAACAGGTGTTCAAAGAAAGAGCCATAGCTGTGGACGCCGTCACAAGCCCACGAAAGCCTTCGTCGTAATTTCCAGGAGACCAGGTGCTTCCGAACTTATCAATGGCAAAAAATGGAGCGTCGTTCAGAGTACTGTTGGTTCCCATTGCCCTTTCCCTGAGAGCAGAGCCGTAAACAAATATTTTAAAAGCGCTGCCTGGCTGACGTCTTGCATAAAGAGCCCTGTTATACTGATTTTGCGGAGAAAAATCTGCGCCGCCGATCATAGTGGTAATATAACCTGTCCGAGGTTCAATGGTGACAAAAGCTCCCTGAACTTCCAGATTGCTTAAAAAACTTACGGTATCTTTGCGAAGTTCCTCAAAAGCCGCTGAAGAATTGTATGACGGAGATAAAAGCGACAATAGTTCCGCTGGATCTAGCAGTCCCTCTTCCATGGCTCTTCGGATTTTTTCTCTGTCGCTCAGGCTTTTAATCTGAGGTTTACCGACTGGAAGGATCAGGGACAGGGTTTGAAAGATATTAAAAAGGCTCATGTCAACACCGCCTTTCCCTTCAGACTGCGCATATTTGCGGCTGACTTTATTTACCTTTTCCAGCATTTTATGGAGTTCTTCGTCTGCAATCCTCTGCTGATCAAGATCCAGGGTTGTATAAACACGAAGACCACGGGTATACATAATTTCAGGACCGACTTCTTCCACTGCTTCAAGAATCTGCCGCACATAATCGGTAAAATACGGGGCAAGATCCAGCTTGTTCGCCCAGATATTCCGCGAAGGAGATTGAACAATAACCCTTCCCCAGTATTCATTCCAGAAATCATCATGGATTTCTTTAATTTCAGAATGATCAATAAATCCGACTTCTGCCATTCGATTCAGAACAAATTTATGCTGTTCCTTTGCTCTTTCAGGATTCCGGAAAGGAGAATAATCAACAGGGGATTTGGGTAGTCTTGAAAGAAGAGCTGCTTCAGCAAGGGTCAGATCTTCCACTTTTTTATTGAAATAAACGCGGGAAGCGCAAGCAAGCCCTTTGCACCCATGCCCGAGATAGATGACATTAAAATATACTTCCAAGATTTCTTCTTTTGAAAGCGAATGTTCTATTTGAAGCGCAAGAAGAGTTTCCCGGATTTTCTGGTAGAGCGTTCTTTTCCGGATGCCTTCCGCATTAAGATAAATCTGCTTTGCGAGCTGCTGCGTAAGAGTGGACCCGCCCTGTACCACCCGACCGGCAAGAATATTTTTCATCATTGCACGCATGATTCCGAGGATATCGATGCCGAAGTGATTGTAAAAATTATCATCTTCAACAGCAAGAAATGCCTGAATTACATGAGCAGGTATCTGCTGGAGAGGCGTCAATTCCTGTTTATGACGGAACAGTTCTGCAAAAACCCTTCCGTTTCTATCGTAAAGGCGTGTGGGAATAGAAGGTCTGTAA
>JAOUOA010000562.1 GCA_029880625.1 Spirochaetia bacterium | reverse complement strand
ATGCCGTGTAATCTGCCGTCAAGATCGACAATTTCACCAGTGCGTTCCTGAAAATTCAGAATCTGCCTGTAATCGCCTGAGAAAAAACCCTTACTGTCTTTTTTGTTATACACAGGAAGCTCCCATTCTTCAGCCATCTGGCGGACCATTTCCTTGGTCAAATGACCGATTGGAAAAAGAATTGAGGATAGTGTTTTTCGTTCAAGCCGATGCAGAAAATATGTCTGGTCTTTCTTTTTATCTGAAGCTTCTTTCAAAAGAAAAGATGATGCATTTTTACCGGATTCAATCCTTGCATAATGCCCGGTTGCAATTTTTTCACAATCCAGGCCTGCACGGAGCATATTATCGGGAAGGGCCCCAAATTTCATCCTGGCATTGCAGATCACGCATGGGTTGGGCGTTCTTCCTTCAGCATATTCTGTTTTAAAATGCCTGAGGACTGTATCTTCATAAAGATCGGGAATGGGAAAAACATGAAAAGGGATTTTAAGAAGATCTGCAATTTGAGAAGCGGCTTCAAGATCTTCTTTTTCGTCAGGACCGTAGCAGGCATTTCCTTCCGTAATAATTGATTCAGGACCATCCCAGATTGACATAGATACGCCAATGACTTCATGTCCCTGCTTTAAAAGATACGCCGCAGTTACTGCTGAATCTACTCCCCCGCTGAGTCCTACTGCCACCTTCATAAAATTCTCAGATTTCAAGAATCAAGTTTACATACAATCTGCTACTGAAAAGCAAAATTATGCCTTCTGCATTTAAAATTAAAGATATTCATTGCAGCTTTTTTCCGTCAAATTTAATAAATATGATAATACATCATAATCACTGCCGGTATTCCATTATGCTTTTTTGAATATCTTTCTTGCAGAAATACTGGAAAAGGAAATATGATTGGATTTCAATAAATTGGTTGAAAAGATCCCTGGATAAAATTATTGAGTGAAGGCCATCGATTCCGGACAAGATTCCTTTCAATCATACTATAAAACTGCTTATGCAAATGCAGTTTATCAGATAAAAAATTTTATCTGTTATAAACAGAACACCAAAAGAATAAAATATGATGAATCCTTCCGAAGCTGCTTTATCTCTTAACCAGGCCCGCTTGCAGGCAATTCTTGACACAGCGGTTGATTCCATTATTATCATCAACAGTAAAGGACAAATTCAGGATTTCAACCCTGCAGCGGAAACTCTCTTCCAATATAAAAAAAATGAAATAATCGGAAAAAACATAAGTCTCATTATGCCGGAACCTTTCAAATCACAGCATGATGATTACATCAGCCGCTATATTGAAACGGGAAGGAAAAATATTATAGGCATAGGACGCGAAGTAAACGCCATTAATAAAACTGGAGAATTGATTCCAGTACATCTTTCAGTATCAGAAATGAATTTAGAAGGAGAAATTTTCTTTGTGGGGATGCTCAAAGACATCTCCCAGCTTAAACAAACAGAAAATAATCTCAAACAAAAACAGACCGAATTAAATCTTGCGCTTCAGGCAGCAAATGCCGGCACTTTTTTTTACGATATATCGAACGATACAACAACATGGGACAGCCAGTGCTATGAAATTTTCGGATTCAGTAAAAAGATCAAAATCAATAATCAAAGATGGGAAAACTGCATTTATCATGAAGATTTTGAAGATCTGGATATTAAATTTTCTGAAGTTTTAAAAGATAAAACCCGCCATTCTTTTGCTTTTGATTACAGGATTTCTGTAATCGAAGAAAATCAAAGCACCATCAAGCACATTGAAACCAAAGGAGAGATTATAAGAAATCCGTCAGGAGAGGCGACCCATATACTGGGCCTGAACTTTGACACAACAGACCAGGTAAAAATAAAAGAAGACCTGAAGAAAAGCGAAGCAAGGCTGAAACGGTCTCAAAGGATTGCAAAACTCGGAAACTGGGAGCTTGATCTTCGCACAGGAAAAATGTGGTGTTCTGAAGAAATTTATAATTTTTTCGGCAAAAAAAAACTGCAGTCTCCTATTGAATACGATCAATTCATACAGAGTATCCATCCGGAAGATCTTGAAAAGCTGGATCTCGCTGACAGGCTTTATTCTTCCGCTGAAAATTACGATGAAATATACAGAATTATCCGTCCCGATAAAACGATTCGTTTCATACATGAAATTGGAGAAATTCAGTCGGATAACAACGGACTTCCTTATATGATATCAGGAACCATGCAGGATATCAGCGACTTCGTAAAAATTGAAGAAGAACTCAGACTTGAAAAAAACAGGGCAGAAAGGTATCTGGATTTATCCGAAAGTATCATCGTAGAACTGGGTACAGAAGGAACCATCCAGAGGATCAACAACCGTGGTGCAGAAATTCTCGGATACAGTATTGATGAACTAATAAACAAAAACTGGTTTGACACAGCAATACCTGAAGAAGATCGGGAAACAATCAGGCAGATTCATAAAAAACTGCTGAGCGAAGAAGGTAAAGATTTCGAACATTTTGAAAACATCATCAAATCCAGAACAGGGAAAGTATTTCATATCCTC
>JAOUOA010000310.1 GCA_029880625.1 Spirochaetia bacterium | reverse complement strand
CACCGAAAGAAGAAAAGGTAGGATCGTATTCAGAGCTGTAGGGATTTTCTTTTTTGTTGAACCAGTTAGACGGCCATATCAAAAACAATATCAGTGTCAGTATAAAATCTGATATTGTTTCGCCGATATTTGTGTAATTGAAAAATAATTTTATTGAAATTACCGTCACTGCAATATACGCAAGATGAAACATAAAATCATGGGAAAATGTTTCACCAAATATGAAATAAGCGAAAAATGAATAAATTAGAAACAGTAAAATGCTTATAGACCATCCCGTTGAATCCGGAAAAAAAAGAGCTGTGCTTGTAATAAGGATTCCTGCCCATATACCCATAGCCCAGAGAAAATATATCAGAGCCTTAACCGCGATTACTTCAATAGAATTGTTTACCTCTTTTACTTCTTCCGATCCTGATAATGTTTTTGAAAGATATTCTTCTGCATTCCCGTTCAGGATCTGAATTACAGATTCCACCCCCGCCTTCACGCCGCCGTCATAATCCTCTGCTTTAAATCGCGGCGCCATATCGTTTCTTATGATAAGCGATGCAAATACATCCGTAAGATCGCCTTCCAGTCCATATCCGACTTCGATGCGTATTTTCCTGTCTTTTTTTGCTATGAGAATGAGCACGCCGTTGTCTTTATCTTTCTGTCCCAGTTTCCATTTTTCCACAACACGCATGGAATATTCTTCCAGCGGCTCGCCGTTCAATGAAGGAATGGTGAGAACAGCAATTTGATTTGTAGTTTTTTCTTCATGAAGTTGCAGTAAAGCTTCCAGCTCCGCTTCTGTCTGTGGAGAAAGGATTTCTGCAAGATCTGTTACGCGGCTTTTTAGTTCGGGGATGTCGGATTTTTCTGAGCAGGCGGCTGTATAAGAAAGAATGAGAATCAGGGGAAATAATATACGGAATGCTCTGAATTTCTGCAAAATAACAGCGACCTGATTCATGAATGTATTTTAAAGTTATTTTTATAATAAAAGTCAATTCATTTCTGATCTTTAATGCCTGTTTTAAATTGTTGTGTTAACAATACTTCATAAACAGCCTGGTTTCTAAAGACAAATGCTGCATCTCATTTTTCACAGATCCCCCCTTTCAAAAGATTTATAAAATTAAATTCAAACGGCATAGGATATTCATCCTATTGACATGACTTCATTCTACTGTTATCATTGCAGCAAATTTCGGGAGAAACCATATGAAGCCCGGAGAATCAATAAATTGAATCCATAAAAAATCCGATGCCAGTGGAGTTCGCGCAGCTCTGGATAACGGCGCCGATGTGAATTATATGAACATGGAAGACGGAGGGATGACGCCTCTGAGCTGGGCGAAAGATAATAACGATCAGGCGGCAGTTGAGTTTATCAAAGCAAACGGCGTAAAAGACGGCCTGATTGACAAATTTAAAGGGGCTTTTTTCAGTACCGGACTCACCCGGTTACAACAGATAACGGGTCATATTTCTTTTTAGGTGTTTTCAGGTAGGTAAATTCGCTGATTTTTTAAGTGCTGCTTCCGGTTCGGGCTTTACTGAATTCGGGGTATTTTCCTAGAATAATAAATGATTATTATTCGGCTGGCATTTTTTTACAATCAATTATCTCATCTTCTATAAAACATTTCTTATTGTCAGATGCATAACTTTTATCAACTGTTGAGACTTTAAACGAAGCAGGGTCAGCCCCATTAATTTTCTTTTCAAAGAAATATACATTATTTTTATCTTTAGTAAAATAATAATTCATGATTTCAAAAGTTTCTGGGTCAGCACTTTCTAATTTATCTCCAGATGATCCGTAAACGCACAAATTGTCCTTTGACCAATTCTGTGTTAGATAGCGAAAGCTTTCAAAGTGACAAACATTTAGTTTATGTATTTGGTTGTAGTAATCCGTTTTGTCTTTACCCATGTAAGGTGAATCCTGAAGAGCTTCAAAACTTAAAGCATGAGCCCCTTCGACATCTCTTCCACTAAAAAAAACTTTATTTCTATCTTTAGCATAACCATTGCCAATTGATTGAAAGTGCTCGACCTGAACATTATTCAGACGACTTCCTTTGTAATAGGCATATTTGTTATCTTTAGCATAATCACTATCTTTAAGAACAGTAAAATAATTAGAATCAGCGCCAATTAGTTCATATTGATATGAGCCCTGTCCTTCGTTACAGCCAGTCCAGTATACCTTACCGTTTTTATTTTTGTAGCCATAACAAGATAGTATAACAAGCAATGTTAGCCATATCAATTTATAAAATTTCATAGTTATCTTAAAAAAGTCATCTTTGAGATTGCAAGGTCAGAGGTTCAAGATTAAATAGGCCAGCACCAGATACTTTATATTTCAAGGTAAATTCCTTTTATTCAGGTAAAAAAACAATATCTTAACAGTTTTTTAAGACTTAAGTATAAAGTATTTTCGGAAGTGAAAAGCACTTTTTTCGGACTAAATAATACTTAAAATTTCGAGCTTATCTGAAAAATGATAAAAACCTTAAACATATGAACATACTATCCCGAGCAAAAAACTAATTCAAGTAAAAAAAATCAACAATATATAGTAATTCTATAAAATGTCATATAGTGGTAGTGATATTCAATAATTTACAAGATTATATCAAAGATAAGCAAATTCCATACATGGAACCGACGATTTCTAGAAATTTACCCCGCATGATTAATTTCGCATAACGAACGGCGAATCAGCCGAAGTTGGGCCGCAGGCCCAATTTGCCGAAGGAACGGTACGGCGCGACAATTATATTTTACCCAGATGTCGCGTCCGCACGAAGCCGGAGATTGAGAGTTCATAGGCCAAGCAAGCCCGACAGGGCGCAGCGCAGCGACTAAACGCAGTTATTTGACCCGAAGGGGCGAGGGAGCTAAGCGACCGAGAGTTAATCATGCGGGATTATTTATTTAAAAAGATACTCGGAGCAGACTGCGAATTTAACGATATGAGAGTTAAGGTTGTTATATATATTCATTTTCTAGTAAAACTTGCAGTATTCAGTGAATAAATTCATCTTGAAAAATATTTAATTAATCCAGATCATATTCACCAAGAAAATCCTCAAAAATATACCTGACATCCCTAAGAAAGCTGTGTATATAATAATCTGCTTCGATGATAAACATATCAAATCGATTCTTTATGATGAGGTAATCTAAATACAGGTCGGATGAAGAGTATGAGTTAAACGAATAAAAATAGTTTGCAATTTCTTCGTAATAAATTAAACCTAGCAGTAGTAAAAGAATGCACAGACCGATCGAACCGTAAAAAATGTATTTTGATTTTCTGCTAGGAAAATAATGCCTAGCCTCTTCGCTGTTCATAAATTTTAAATCATCAATCGTTTCAATAGGTTTGTTTTTTATACCCCACTGCAGGCGAAATGGTGTTTTATGATATGGTATTTTTACAATGTCTGAAAGACAAGAAAGTTCATCTTCCAAAAGTCTTACATCATTATGAGTCCATTCATGGACGGTCTCATCCGTAGAGTGATCTTTTGTAGATTGATTCAGTTCAAGATATTTTCCATTATTAAATAGGAGAATGGCTGTATAGCGCCATTCAGCAGGAAATTTGTGGGTGGGACCAGTGCTATATTTGTTCAGTCTCATTTCTGTGAAGTAATGGCTTTCAATTATGAGAGAAAAAACTTTATCATAATCTTCCAGAAATTTGTATTTCTCCTTTCCAAAACGCATTTTATATTTATAGATTTTTTTCTCATCCGGATTGAAAACATAATGTGTCCATGTATTATGTTTTAATAGATAAAAGAAGATATATGTCACAATCGTAGCCAAGATCATTATATAGCCTTGAAATGAAGTATAAAAACTTACCCAACCAGAATTCCAGGGCTTAAATATATTATACATGATGGTGGCTGAGACCATTATGTATTGAACTAAATCGGTAATTCCAAATAAAAGTCTGTGCGGCTGTAATATACCAACTCTGCCATTGTCCATCATAGAAACATATATGGGATTTTCCGGTTCATTACTCATCGCGAATCACAATATTCAAAAAGAAATTCCAAAGACATAGTGTAAGACTATCTTAAGCTAAATTATAATCAAGAAAAATTTTACAGGGACTTTTTTCAGTACCGGAATCACCCGGTTACAACAGATAACGGGTAATATTTCTTTTTAGGTGTTTTCAGGCAGGTAAATTCTCTGATTTTTTAAGGGCTCACTTTCGGTTCGGGCTTTATGAAATGCGGGGTAATTTCTTGGAATAATAATAAAAAAGATATGCAGCGCTCCGAATCGTATTTTAGCTGGAGTTCTGTACAGATTCTGTTTGCGATCTTATTTATTTGGTTCTGTCATATTTTGCAATATTATTACTCTATATTACAACACATTTTATATCAATATTTAAAAATTTATTGCAATAAGACAGTTTTAATAAAATTAT
>JAOUOA010000309.1 GCA_029880625.1 Spirochaetia bacterium | reverse complement strand
TCTCTGTTTGTTTTAATTACGGATTTATGTGAGTCTACGGAGCTGAATCCTTCGCAGAAAGATTCTTCGAGAACAAAGTTTTCTTTTTTCGATTCGTCAAAGCTCATATGGCAGAGTTCATGGCGCAGAACTCTGTCCAGCATGTTGTTTTTTTTTAATGAAAGTATATTCTGTAAATACAATATTTTTCTCTGTTTATCGATTAAAGATGCAGTATGCCAGTTTCTGCCGGTTAACGCTGAAAAAATATCTGCATTTTCAGCAATTGCAATTTTGTATTCGTTTTTATCTCTCAAATTTAGAAGATGGAAAAGGGTGCTTTTTTCTTTGTTGTATAGATCGTCGAAAAAATCAATAACTGAATTTTTAATATCGCCGCTGTTGTATTTGTAATAAATTATATACTCGGAATTATTATAGACAATTCTTTCTGTTCGTATTTTATGAGGATTTCCGTACGCAGCTGACGACAGTAACAGGAAAAGAACGGCGAGTGCTATTGCATTTCTGTATTTCATTTGTAAGTTCCTACTGCAATGTCGATGCCGGGAAAATAAAACTCAAGGATTTCTCGGTAATCGTAGGACTCAGATGCCATGCCGGCAGAACCCCACTGGCATAATCCGACGCCGTGGCCCAGGCCGCGTCCGTAAAAAATATACCCCCTCTGGGTTTTTTTAACATCAAACAGATTGCTCTTGATAACATTCCATCCGAGATCTTTTCCCATCCGGGTAGAAAATTCAGAAAATGCCAGATTCAGATTGCTGCCTGGAAAATAAATTCGGTGAATACGATTTTGTTTACGGATCAGTTCTATATTTTCAATTTTTGAAAGATTAAAAATTCTCATCAATTCTTTTTCACTTACGTGAGATTCCCATCGGTTGTGTGGAGATTTTTCACACTGCAGTTTTGAAAATTTTTGAAAACGATCCTCGCCTTTTCTGAAATAACTGTAGGGAAAATGCTTTTCCCAGAAGACCTCTGGACCGCTTAAAACTCCTCCGCATGAAGAATGAAAATAAGAACTGATGATTTTTCCCTCATGCACCATGACTTCAGCAGGGCTTCTATCTCCGGATTGGAATTTTATGATCCCGGGATAAAACATACAATGGGTAAGATCGCATAAATCTGCATCAATTTCTGAATGCCTTTTAAGATTCGAAAATACCCAGGAGCGGACTGAAATTTCCATGGCACGGGTAAAATTGAATTTTTCTTCGTTGCTGGAGAATAATTCTGAATTTTCCAGTATGTTTTTTGATTCTGCCCATGCAGTGTTTTTTACATAATGCTCGATATCCGTCTGCAGTACAAGCTGCAAACGGTCATCAAATATGAATATTTCTAGCCTGCCTGAATAATTTCTTTCGCCGCTTGCGTTTTCGGTTGTGTAATTGATAGTAAAAATTTCATCTGCTTCCAGAATTAAATGCTCGGAAGAATATTCTTTGCCGTCATATTTTAATAACAGCCTGTTATTTATTTTACGGAGCTGGATATCAAAATTCTTTTTCAACGAAATCGATAAATCATTGAAGTACAGTTTCCCTTTAACATCCCGAATGTTAATTTTTTCCAGGCTGTATTTACTCAGTATGTTCAGGCGCAGAAATTTCTGCGGAAGTTCGATCTCTTTATCCTGTGAGCATACGGGAAATAAAACAAACAGCATTAGAAAATATATGTATGTATTATGTTTTAAGTTTCGCATTAGTTCGCTTTGAGATCATCCATTTTAATTGTATTTCTTTAGACAGGGCGGCATTCCTGCGCGGAAGAGGCTGATTTATAAATGATTAATCACCAGTCTTGAAAGCTGACCCGCTTCTTTCCCTCCATAGCCTTTTTTTACAAATGTAACAAGGACTCTTTTTTTCCCTTCGATTTGAAAATATATTACATTCCATGCATGGGTTGAAAATATTTTCCCGTATTGTGTACCGGTGCCTGTTTTGGAGGCAAGGATTTTCACCCTGCTGTTTGTGATTTTCATAGAACTTAATGTTCCCGTCTGATGTACCGCTTGAAGAGCTTTCAGTAGATCATTGGCAGCAGAGCGATTGTAGTGCATACTGTATGCTGTTGCAGAATTTGCTTTGATGTTTTCAGAAGGAATCAAAGCGTTTTTCTGAATAAAAAACGAGCCGAAAATCTGCGCCGCCTTTAGCGGCGATATGCGGATCAGTCCTCCTTCGCCAATGGATGATGCAAGAATTTCAATTTCTCCCGGAAAAGGATTGGCGGAAAGTTTAATCTGGGCCCCGTTGAGACTTCCTTTAACGGATGAATTTAATTTCCAGCGATCCACAAGAATTTTGTAGATTAAATTCGAGTTTTTTTCTGCATATGATAAAAAATATACATTGCAGGAATGCGCTATAGCATTGTGAAGGTCTGTCGGACCGTGAGATTTAGAACAGCGAAGGTAACGGCGGCCGTCGTTTTCTCTTCGTATGTTGAATATTTTTTCATCTGAAGGTGTAATCCTGACAGAGGGCAGAAGAAAATATTTCCCTCTGCATATAATTCTTCTGGATGGATTGAATTGAAACTGCCCTGCATTTTCCATAAATGCCATTGCAGAAAAAACTTTTATGATGGATCCGGGTGAAAAAAAACCTCTGAAAGCTGTTTCTCTGTTGAATACATATTCCACATGCCCCTTATCAGGATTATAAATAATTACAGATGATCCGGGATGATGCCTGCTGAACTCTTGAATAAGAGAATTCAATTTTTCTGTGTCATAGGACAGGAGCGAGTCAGAAAAAGAAACAAAAGCGAAAACGGAAAATAATATGCTGAATATTATTTTATATGTTGAAATTTGATATTGTATATACTGCATGCTCTTTTGTCATCACAAATTCATACTTTTCTCTTCTTTCTTCTGATGTTCCTTCAAATAATACGACAAATACCTGCACTCTTGTAACCGGCGAATTTCCTGAACCGTAATACTGCACCTGAACCGTATATTCGCCTTTCAGAGCTTTTTCCATTGTAAATGTTTCCGGACCAAATCCGCTAGTATTGTCCATGTCCAGATTGCCTCCCGACGAAGTGGAAGAATGCGAATAATAGCATTTTTCTCCTTTTGGATCAATCACCCAGAGATCCACATCTGTTGGCGTATCCCACGTCAGAACAATTTTCACATCTTTTTTAGGAACATCTGCATAAAAAGAAATACTGTCATAGGCTCCATCCGCTTTCACTTCGATGAGATTGCTTCCTGGTGAGATCAGGATTTTAACGGAAAATCTTCCATTATGAACGGCAATAAACTGCGGTAGTCCGTTCACAATCAGTGTTGCTCTCTCTTTATTGTAACCTGTAATTGTTCCGGAAATATTCTGAATTCGATTTGTAGTAAATCCTCCCCTGGGAGTTTCAATGGTTACTTTTGCCGAATACAGTTCCGGTGTATATCCGAAAAGTAAAGCAAACATTAGAAGATACATCAGATAAAGATATCTGCAATTGAATGAGTTCAATATTGATATTTTTATAATCCACTCCATGATATTAAACTCCCGCTAAAAATAAATTTTAAGCTCTTTCAATCCATTAGATTTTATTTTTCGCTAGATTTCTCTTTTGAAATATTCAAAACTCGACATTAAAAAACACATCTTTCTGCCGTTTCTCATGGCAGAAAGATAAACCCGTTAATGAATTGTAACCGTACTGCTTGCCGTTGTTCCGTAAACTTCCGGATAATACATCAGCATTGATTTTGCCGGAAGAACACTGTACTGTCCGGGCAGATCTGCATGAAGAAAATAGCGAATCGTAAATTCAGAGTCCGGACCTGATACAAAGAAAACAACCTTGTTATCCAGTATCTGTCTGGAATTATATTCCACCGGGTTGTCAGGTGAATAATATTCATGATCATTCCTTACGATTGAAAAACCCGGTGGGAGTGGATCTGAAATCATAAAGTATCTGTCATCGCCTGTATTGCGTTTTACGGACAGTTCATTCATGATTAAGTCGCCTCTCTGAAAAGAATTGCCGTTTGATTCCTTTAATTTTAAGCCGCTTCCGAAAGTTTCTGAGCCGACCAGATAATATTTTCTTTTAACAGAAAAACCCTTATTTTCTGGCTCAAAGGATTTTGAAACATCCTTATAATTCAGAATTGCAGTAGCATAGACCGGCGGACCGGAAACTTTTTCAAACCGCACTTTGATTTTTTTGTCCTTCAGAAAATAAACAGGTATGTCCAGAATCGTTTTTCCTGAAAAGAGTTCGTCAGGGCTTGACTCTACGGTTCCGGCTGCATTTTCGTTTACGAAAATATTTACAATGGATTTTCCTGAAAGATCTTTTACCTTTTCAAGCCGTTCGCTTAAAGCCAGAACTGCCGATGCTGTATCACGGGTATTATTCCATGCAAAATCACGTCTGTTCAGAAGCAGGGTGGAAGATAATCGATTGACGGTCTCCTCATCTTC
>JAOUOA010000308.1 GCA_029880625.1 Spirochaetia bacterium | reverse complement strand
GCTATTTTTTCAAATCATTCATAAATTGATAAATTATCTCTTTGATTTGAATCGGAAGATTTTATCCCTGTAATAGTATAAAAATCCAGAACAGGTTAAAAGAATTCCTGCGAGTGAGGGGATGAATGCATCTATTAAGGTAACAATCATAAACCACAAATGAATCACTAAAACGATAATCAGAGTCCAGGGATATCCCCAGGCCTTGTATGGGCGTGGCGCATCAGGATATTTTTTGCGGAGTACAAAGACAGATAAAAAAGTCGAAACATTAAAAACTGCAGATGTAAAAGAAAAAAAATCAATGATGGATTCATAGGTTTTTTCATTGAAAGATGCTGCAAAAAGAAGAACGCTTGCCCAGACAGCCTGTGCGGCCAGTGCGGCGTTCGGAGTTTTGTAATTAGAATTCAACCTTGCAAGAGGCGAAAAGAAAAGACCGTCTCTTGCCATGGAATACCAGGTTCTGCTTTTTACTAAAATTTGGGTGCTGACGTTGCCGAATGTACTGATGACAACAGCTGCCGCAATCATAATTCCGCCGAAGGAGCCAAGAGCCTTTGACATGGCATCAGATGCAATGCGTTTATTTGAAATCATGATTTCTGAAGGAGTAAGCATGTAAAGATACGAAACATTGACAGCCAGGTAAAGGATCATGACACCGCCGATTCCGAAAAAGAGAGAAAGCGGAAGATTTTTGCGCGGATTTTTAATTTCTTCAGCGACATAGGTGGCGCCTTCCCAGCCGCTGTATGCAAAGAAACCATAGCGAAGAGCGGCAACAACACCGAACATGGCTCCAAGATCCCAGTTGTCGGCGCTTGCATGTTCAGTGATATGCGAAAATGATCCGCTGCCTGCAGCGGAAGCTCCGATAATGGCAAAGAGCGATGCAATTTTAAGAAAACTGAAAATGTTCTGAAAAATGCCGCTGAAACCAACACCAAAGAAGTTTACAAGAGTAAGCGACCAGATTAAAATCAAAGCGGCAGTGATTTCGGCAGAATGTGAGGGCGCAATCCCGGTTGTTAGTTCAAAAATTACACTTCCGTATTCTGAAAAAACCAGGGCAACGGCTACAATCGAGGCGGTCTCAGACACAAAAAACATTGCCCAGCCTCTTAAAAAAGTCCAGACTGGAGGATAGGCCGCTTTTAAAAATACATAGGGTCCGCCGGAGCGGGGCATCATGGCAGTCAGTTCTGCATAAAGAACGGCGCTTAAAATAGTTGCAATTCCTCCAATGACCCAGGCCCCGAAAAAAAGCCCTGTGGCTCCACCGACGGCTATCATCATGGGACCTGGAGTCTTGAAGATTCCGGATCCGATGATTCTTCCTATAATTATTGAAAATGCTTCTGTAATTCCAAGGCTGCGTTTTAATTCAGTGTCTTCGGAAAAAAAATCCTCAGTTTTCTCATTTTCTACCATAAATTGGCAAATTTGTGACGGGTCCGACAAATGGCCAGAAAAAATATTCATTCATGGAATATGCTCAATTTCAAATTAAATTTAATTTACAGATTTCTGCATGAATCCATTCGCTATAAATTATTCATTGGGATTCAGATTTGATGCATAAATTTTACTTCCGCTTAAGGTATTTTTTCTTTTTCCTTTTCATTGGTTCTCTATTTAACTGCGATAAATTTCAAAATTCAGATGAAAGTGTTCAGCTACATGTTATTGTAAAACAGGGGGAACGGTTTTCAGATTTCTGCAGACGTCTTGAATCAGAAAATATTACAGACTGCCGCTCATTTGATTCTGTTGCACAAAAAGAAATTTTCAGTGAATTTCCATTCCTTCCAAAAAAAGGCAACACCATTCGATTTGAGGGTATGTTTCGTCCGGGAAATTATGAATTTACTTTTCAGGCAGATCCTGGCTGTTTTTATTTGCAAACACAAAATAAATCAGATGAGAACAGTGAATGTTTGGCAGCCGGTTACAGCAGGGCCAAAACAATTGCAGTGCATATTCTGAAAAAAAGCGAAGATCGTTATTTAAAAAATCAAGCAGGACTTGAATTTTATAAAGAAGCAATTCTTGCAAGCATTATTGAAAAAGAAGCTGCATCCAATAAAAGTTATAAATTCATTTCTTCTGTATTCCACAACAGGCTGAAACAGAATATGGTTCTTGGCTCCTGCCCTACAGTTGAATATGCTCTGGGTTACCATCGCCCTTTTCTTTTGTTTAAGGATCTTGAACTCAATTCTCCATACAATGTCTATAAGCGAAAAGGACTTCCGCCTACGCCCATTTCTTTTTTTTCCGATGAAGCGCTGGAAGCTTCCAGAAATCCGGCAGATACGGAATATGTTTTTTTTGTTTTTGACTGGACCACCGGCGAGTTAAGCTTTTCTGAAGAGTATGAACAGCATAAAAAATATGCTAAAAAAGCAAGAGAAAATTTTATTGGAAAATTTGGGAAAGAATCTGTTCATAAAGAATATCCAGATAAATATTATGAATTGTAAAGGTTTGATTAAGCCTAAAACAATTCGCCAGAATTCAGATAATTAAAGTTTACTTTAGAACCTTAAAAAATATTCTGCATGCAAGTAACATCAAGTCTGTAAATCCTGTGCGGCTTAAAAAGGAACATCAACCGTTTTTATAGTATCGCCTGCAATTCGCCGAACATAATTATCCCTGTTGTTAGTTTTTAAATATTTCAATTCTGGAAGGGCTGGTTTTGCTCTTTTTCCCATTGAGCGGAGAAAATACATTAGGTTTAACAGTCGGTTTCTATCCTTGTCTGTACGGAGTGTTTTGCGAATAATCGGCAAACTGGCGCTCAGATCGATTTCCTTAAGCGTTGTATGGATGGTTGATGTTAAATTTCTTGAAGAAAATAGCTGAATCAGTTTTTTTATGAAGGCAGGATCACTTTTATCAATTTTCATTAAAATTTGAATGCAGTTTTTACGCACCTTGCTCAGATCGGGATCATTTCCGCGAGGGCCCAGATATTCAAATGCAATTCTTTTTGCAGACAGAACAGGCCTGCTCATGCCGGCAAGCATTGCGGATGCTTCTTCTTTTTTTTGGATGCTTGCTGTTTTTGATTCTAGAACTTTAACCAGTTCTTCAGCATTTGATTTTTCTCCGCAGGAAATGCTGTGCCGCATGGCCATTTTGACTCTCTGTTTTCCTTCATAATTATTGCGCGCATTTGAAAGCGAAATGCAGATGGACGGCTTTAATTCATCAAAGACATAACTGTATTTGGATTCATTTCGCTGTTTTTGTCCAAGAAAATCAGCAGAATGGAGCAGCGACCAAATTTCATTTTCTTCATGCTTACTCCAGGATTCAGGATCAATTTTTTTTGCAATTACAAGTGAATATTTCATGATTTGATCTGTATCTTCAATTTTTTTAGAATCTCTCATTAAATCAGTCAATTTTGCGATCAGCCGGGAATATTCTCTGTCAATATTTACGACGTTATGAATATAGTTTTTGTAAAGGAAGATTCTGTACCGGTAAGAAATATCATCTCTGTAGCCGCCGAACGAACGGTTGATTGCGAAAAACATATCGCTTTTGGTGATGGTAAGCGGTTTTCCGAAAACTCCCTGCTCGGAGAGCGTAAATAATTCATCGATACGGCTTTCAACAAGGATCGGACGTTCCTTTCTTGAGTTAAGGAGCGTTGAAATAAACATTCGGGCATTTCTGTATTTTGCATATTTGAGTACTATAAGTCCTGCATTCCATTCTTGATCGTCAATATGATTGTCACTTTTAAAATAATAGAGCACTTCTCTTTTTCTGTCTACTTCATCCGGATCCTGTATGGCGATTAACGAATCTCTTAAAAAATTCACATAAAGCTCGGGATAAACAGAACCCATTCTGAATGTATACATTACTTTATAATGAATATATGCGCATTCAGCGCTGTAAGGAATACGAATTGCTTTTTCAACGGCATGATTGATCATCTGCGGTGTGCGTAAATCTTTCAGCGCTGAGTAAATTTCCTTTTCATAGACGGAACAGTCTTTTTTCCTTGTGCTGGTCTGTTTGAAAGGCTTGATTTTCGGCTGCGGGATTAAATAGGAAAAAGTACCTTTGATTTCGCCTGTTTCAACGTCGATAAAACGCCCGTTAACCTTGATACCCTTCGCCTGACGAAAATATGAACCAAGAGCAATTAAATCCACAGGAAGAATTTGACCCATCTGAATAATATCATTTTTGGACAGTGCGCCGGATTCCTCGAGAGATTTTTCGTCCAGAAGCAGTTTCATTCTGCTGCGTTCCATAAGCTGAATGTGCTTTACCTTTGATAGTTTTTCGATGAGATTGTCAGCAATAACAGATCCGTACATCGTCGGATTCCCGGCGCGATCGGAAAAATCAAGTACAGCAAGACGAAGGTTTTTTTCTCCTTTTAATTTTGATACGGACGAATCAAGACTTTCATTTGAGGCCTCTGTATAAAATCCGTAATCTCCC
>JAOUOA010000307.1 GCA_029880625.1 Spirochaetia bacterium | reverse complement strand
ATCTTTCAATTCCCTCTGTTGTCTGGAAAAAAATGAAAGAAGGTAAAAAAATTTGGGTGGAACTTCCTCTGTCATTCAGAATTCGTAACAGTATTGACGTTTACCAAAAGGATTCATTACATATTTTAAATAAGCTTTTTTTACTGGAAGAGGCACTGGGAAGTAAAAAAACAGAATGGATACGTGAAAAATTAAAAAACGAGCAATATGAAGATGCGGCAGAAATGCTTCTTTCAGAATACTATGATCCTTTATACACCAAGCACAGCCCGGAATATCATCCGGAAAGGTATTCCAAAGTCATCCATGCAGAAAACTTAAATGATCTTTATGAAAAAGTCAGACACTACCTTAAAAAAATATCTTTCTGATAAATTAAGCGAAACGGGAATCATTTTTAACCCGAATCAGCTGCATCAGTTATGGAAATACCACAGCCATCTTCGCAACAAAAATGAAGAACTGAATCTTACACGAATTCATAACTTCGAAAATATTGTACGCAAACAGTACATTGACTGTTTAATTATTTTAAACATTTTTAAAAAGAACAATCTTCCGTTTCCTGATTCACTGCTTGATCTTGGAAGCGGCCCGGGGCTTCCGGGCATACCATTGTCGATTGCTCTTCCCGATCATAAATTTATTTTATCCGAAGGCAGAAAACAGCGGGTTGATTTTTTAAACGAAACCATTCAGCTCCTGGATCTTAAAAATGCAGAAGTTTTTGGAAAAAATATTCAAAGCCGAACAGAGATTGAGGTTGATGCTGTCATAACACGTGCTGTTGAAGAGATGGAAAAAACAGCTCTTCGATGCAGCGGGATCTTAAAGCCCGGCAGTCTTTTGATATTTATGAAAGGCCCAAATTGCAGCGAAGAAATTACGAACGTTATTGAACTTAAAAATCCTGAATGTAAACTTCTTTTAGATGAACATTATGTTCTTCCGGAATCTGCTGATGAAAGAAGGCTTATCGTTTTCCAAATTGAAAGAAATTTGATAAATGAACTTCGTAATGATTCTAAATACACAATCAATCAAATCTCTTCTGAAGAAAATAAAATTTTTAAGATCATAAAAACACTGAATACAGGGAAAATGATTAAAAAACACGGCCAATCGCTTTTCTGCGGAAAAAAAATCATGCAGGAGCTGATCTATTCCAATTATCGTGATTTGATTTCTTCTATTATTATTACGGAAAAAAATCGAGAGTCGTTTTTTCAGCATATGGAGATTCCTGAAAGTATGAAATTTAATCTGCAGGTTCTGCCTCAGGAATTATTCAATCAAGTTGATTTTTATGGATGCAGGGATGCTCTCATGCTGATCAATCTGCCGGAAATTCCCGATTGGATTGAGGAAAAAAGCGGAATTACAGTCTTTCTGCCCCTCTCAGATCCTGAAAATCTCGGCGCTGCTTTCAGAAGCTGTGCTGCATTTGATTTTCAAAACATTGTCTTGTTAAATGAAGCAGCCCATCCATTTCACGGTAAATGCATCCGGTCCTCGGCAGGAGAATTATTTCATCTTTCGCTTCAAAAAGGTCCGTCCATAAATCAGCTCAAATCAAAAATGCCAATTTTTGCTTTAGATCCTGAAGGAGAACCGATCGATGAAGTCGAATGGCCGGAAAATTTCGGACTCTTAACCGGAATGGAAGGGCAGGGAATACCGATAAAGAATGACTTTAAGAAAATTAAAATTCCTGTTTCAAAAAATATTGAGTCTTTGAACGCATCTGTAGCTCTAGGCATTGCTCTTTTTGAAATTCGAAAATCAATTCAGCGGCGAAGAACATAATCTTCGCTATTTCCATTCATTCCCTTGCGTATGAAAAGCCGTTTTTCGACTTCAACGCCCCAAAAAAGCTGGATCAGATCCACAAGAAGAGGCCTGCTTGAATAATATCCATGTCCGAGTCCGCCGACTCCCATTACCGGAGTATCCACTTCATTTACATTGATCACATCAACTCCGTGAATTTTTGCACACAACCCTGCACGATGACTTTGGTTTAATGTTTTAGAAGCTACAAGTGCATTATCTCCAGGCGAACAGTACATCGTAATTCGTTCAGCAAGAGGCTGTATCAATCCAAGCATTGCCCGCATTTCAGTGATATCAAAATCAGGCGCATTAAATACGAGTTCCTTTATAAACTTCTTTTTTGACTCCTGTCCGATTTTAAACAAAGCAGGCACAACGACCTGGTGTCCCATGGAATGCACGACAATATAAATTTTGCCGTTTAAGGCCCCTAGCCGATTAAAAAATTGAACAGCCTGATCCACGGAATTTGCCGCATTATTTTTATCATTTTGATATGTAATATTTTTTAATACACCTTCAACAAATTTATTTTCCGGACCTGCAGGCCAGCTGAAAAGTACAATATTTCCCTGGAATTTAAGATCATATGCAATCTGGGCAGCTCTGTATGCAGATTCTTCAAAATTAACATTAAAGCCGTGGATAAAGACCATGACAGGATCCGACTTTCCACCATTAATTCTGCTCATAAATTTATTTTCAGACATTTCTCTGTGATTTCCCATAGAAAAATATTTGTCACGGTTGGATTGATTTGCACCGACATCAATCGCTCCAACGCTGTGCATCAGCGGAACATTTACATCACATGAAAAAAATGAGATTTGATCGGAAGGTTCTGTCGTATAATATTGATTGGTGCAGTCAGGAAAATTACCATTTTTCTGTCTATTTGAGGCAATGAAAACCCTCAATTCATCTGTGGTATCCATGGTTTTCTTAACCTCAGAATTAATTAATTGCCCGAGATTTTTCGAAGATTTGCACTGGACCGAAAAAACAGTTAAAATCAACCCAAGAAAGACAGGGATTTTTCCGAAATTTTTGAAAATTTTTAATATTGTTTTTTTAGCCGTCATTAACTATTCTGTGTTTAGATACGATAATGTAGTCAAGGAATTGTGCATATGATATTTAAAAATATTTCTGGAAAGGTTTATTTAATAATTGCTGCCGGACTGATTCTATCCGGTATCTTTACTGCAGGCTCCAGCCAGCCTAATATCAGGTCGGAAAATGAAACTCCAGCCGCAACTGAAGAAAAAAGCACTTCTGGTGACAATAAAACCTATGAAGCGCTGGCTCTTCCTGATTCAAGATTTTCTGTAAAAAATATTAATTTTGTAAGAAGATATGATTCTGGTGGACTCGGCGAATTTCTGGATGTCGTTTTTGAAATCAAGAACCATACCCAAGACGATCTAAACTTTTACATTTATGTCCTTGCTTTTTATGAAACAGATTCGATTGTCCGAACCGGCGGAAATTTTGTTCCCTATCCTACATGGAGAAAGTATGACCCTGATTCAAAAAATTTCTTAACACATTACATCAGAATCAGCCCTGAGCATGTAGAAGATGATAAAATCTGGAATAAAGAAGATCCTGATTTTTTAAAATACAGGAAAATACATCACAGAATTACAAATCATGCCACAACTCTTGAAAATGTTCATGATTTTCACCCTCCCTACTGGAAATATTTGGCTTACATAAATAATAATAAAAGAAAAGGACTTCCTGTCAAATTGTTCGGCACAAGGAGCCCCAAACCGGAAGAAATGGTTTCAACAAATTATATTCCGCCTACACCAGAAGAAGCTAAGCTAAAGATCCATCCTACAATTGTTAAGCATACCTATACAATTTCATATAACAGAAGTAAAACTAATGTCCAAACTCATCATCATTCGCTTTTCAGACCCGGATATAAATTTTTTAACCGGGCAGCCATCATTATTTATGATGCTGACAGAGTGAATCAGACTGAAGAACTTGATGCAGGCAGAAATCCTCAGCCAGGTGAAAAGGTAAATGAACCGCTGGTATACAAGCAGACCATTATGCTGCCAAGACTTAAGAATTTCTAAGCTGTATCTTCTTTTTTCTGGATAAAAGCAGCGGTATCTGAAGTTTTTTGAATTTTTCCACGGATTGAATTTTTGAATTGTAGATCGGGATGATTATTGGAATTTTTTATACCTCCTATATCACCAAGAAGTAAGGGGATTTTTCTTAATGTATTTTTTTTAAGATTTCCATTAAAGAGCTCATTCTGATTTAGATCCTTTTTATTTCTTTTCCTGATATGTTTCTGTTTTTTTTGATCTGACAATGTTTCTGCAGCTGTCTGAAAGATTTCGGAAAGTTGTTCTTTAGATTTAAATTTTCCACGAATTTCAAAATAATCCTGATCCAGGTAATATTGGAATGATGTTCCAGGAATAATCTTCCATCTGGTCTTGGTCTTTTTCATAATTCCAATATATCATACTGGTGTGACATAATTTTTATCAGGGATTTCTCTTTATTTTGAAAAATATTTAAAACTCGGAATATTTTGGCAAAAAAAAAAGAGTCATATATAATAAATGTAAAATCAAGAACAACTTTGAAATACTGACAATCATTGAGTTTAAAA
>JAOUOA010000306.1 GCA_029880625.1 Spirochaetia bacterium | reverse complement strand
TGCTTTTTTTAATGGCGCTTTCCATTCTACCGAATTTCTGTCTTAAATTTTCTTCTTTCTTTTTAAGGCTGAGTTCTTTTCTGGAAATTCTATCTTTATTATCGGAAATTTTGTTTTTCAGCAGATCGATTCTTATTGCAATCAAGCCGCCGGATTGTCGTGAATAAGGTTTTAATTTTTTTGTCATCATAAAACCCACTCCGTTATCAAGGACGTTATCATCATTTGTATCTGATGAAAATAACTCTTTTACAGATAAAGGTGAATTTTCTATTGCGTTTTTTAATTTGCTTTCATCTACTTCCAGAAGTCCATATTTGTTGTTTTTCCAGTTTTGGAATCCAGGGTCGCCGGTAGAAATTCCAATATCTGCTAAAACTCTGAAATCAGGTTTGATATCGGACGGATATGCCTGCGAAGTGATTAGCTGAAGAGTTATAACAAGCTGACGAATTGTCGAATCGCTAGCAAAAACACCAGAACGGTTTTTAATTTCCCTGTAACCGTCAGCAATATCGCCTCCCTCTGTAGGGCGGTCAATTTTAAAATCTTTAGCCGCACTTACATCAGAATTATCACGACAGAATTTTAATAAATCGTTGTAAGCATTGATCCAATCTGAAAGTGTTTTAATAATTTCTTCTGAATTTGCTTTCGCTTCAACTGTAATAGGTTCGCCGGTTACTCTGTGAAGATTCAGACTGGCGCCTTTAATGATATCAGTAAGGTTTTTATTGGAAGGCCTTTTAATTTCAACACCATTGATTCGTAATAGTGCATCTTTTGCAAGCTCTACCGGATGAGCAGGTTTTAATTTACCGCTTCCTGGCTGTTTTACTGTATATTTTAGATTAAAATATTCGCCTTTACCGCTACCGGTAAAAAAATACAGCGCCTGAACCGACTTTCCACCGGTTACATTTGAAATTTCAATATGCTGATCTTCATCTTCAGGATCAAAATATACGTTCCTTTGTATTTCTTTATTTCCGTCTTTCCAGATAAAGCCCATTCCGACTTTATTTTCCAATCCATCATCCGGCTCTACAGATTGATCAGGATTTTGATTTTGATTTTGATCTTTTTTTCGAAAGAATAATTCTCTGCCGATCTGATGGCCTTTGATTCTTACATCTCCAACAGAAACAATAATTTCAGGACCCATGATTACCGGTTTTACTGTTTCTTCTCCTTTTTCAGATTGTAATTCTTGTAAGGGCTTTTCTATTGTTCTTTTTTTATTTTTTTTCTTTTCTAGAAAAGAATTTTCAGGGATTTCAATATTATATCGAACGCTTCCAACCAGCTTTAATTTTTTTCCGCTGTTTTGCAGGACAGCTTTTTTTGTATTTTCATTTTTAACAAGCAGTCCTTTCTTAAAAATAAATGTTGTTTCATTCTCTTTTACTTCATTATCGATTTTAAATAATCCGGTTTTCTGTATCAAACCGTCCGGATCATCAATTTTAATTTCACCCTGTTCTCCTTCATAATGTGATCTAAGAACGATCATTTCATTTTCAGAATCAACTCTTACAGAAGAAGCATCAAATGCCCCCCTGCTTTTTGTTTTCAAAAGGCTGATAAGAGACGAAGGTTTTCCTCCCTTAAAGTTATATTCAATCTTTTTATCATTAACATGAACGGTAAATTTTCCTGGAGGAAGATCATCAGAAATCTTCAGCGCATCCGATTTAATCTGATGTTTTGATGCAAGCTGGAGAATTTGCATATCCTGTTTGACAGAATCTGCGCTGCTGCTTGCTTCTCCGCTGATAGCACCCGGATCGCTTGAAACGATACTCCTTCTGTTGAAAGGACCGGCAAAAGAATGCAGATTTATGGTTGATCTTTCAAGTCTTTGAACCCGTTTATGTACTTCTTCCCAGGCAAGAATCTCAATTTTAGTGCGTTCATTATCTTCTTCAATTCTGTGGATAGGGATCCTTTCTATATCCATCAGCTGTTTGATGGTTTTCTGGGTATCCATACCGCTTCCAAGGTCCATCATGGGAGGTGCCGGCATATCTATATTCTCCTGATCTTTATTATCATCGGGATTTTAGAAAATTACATAAGTATCTTTAGCAGACTTCTTTGTTAAAAGTTAGAATATTTAATTGAGGATGGGGGTAAATTTTTTGAAAAAAATAAGGTTGGTATGAAAAAATTACCTTCTTTCTTTATCATGGTTGATTCGATTCAGGATATATAAAAATAGGAAAGCCCCGAAAACAGCAGCAATTAAATTTACTCTGAAGATCAGATCATTCCCAAATTTTGGCTTCATCAGCCATGTGACAACTTCAATAAACCAGCCTTCAAGGGCTGCAATCATGCTGATCATAATGGCGCCGATAGTTCCTACAGCAACTCCGCCCCAGAATCCAAATAATAAATCTCTTTTTTTTCTGAAATAGTAAAAATAGGAAGCTGAAACTCCTGCCAGAATATAAATCACAAGATCCAGGAGCCTTTCAAAAATTTCCATCATTGAATCTCTCCTGAAAGATTTATTAAAATTTCCAAATTCGACATAATACTTTACAATTTTAATACGGGTCCCTGTTCTGTAAATAAGTATTTATATTTCCTGAAGGGTTTCTCATTTGACAAATTTCAAGAATTTTCTGATGCCATCTGTCAGACTGATTCATTGATTGGTAAAAATTTTTTTATGAATAAAAAAAGACTGATTCATTGAACAAATCAAATCTGATATTGAGAACTTATGAGAATGTTTTATTTTGGATGAAAGGATCAGAAATTTTAATTTTATGAGGTTAATTCAGCAATGATAATTAAATTAATTTTAATAGATATATATTTCAATTTTTATATTTTGGAGAACTTTCATTTTTATAAACCATGAAAAGTTTTATCAATCCTTCTACAAAAATATTCGGTATCCTGGGGCATCCGGTTAGTCATAGCCTCAGTCCCCTCATTCATAATACGGCTTTCCATCTGCAGAATTTTAATGGAGTTTACCTTGCTTTTGATATTGAAAAGCCTGATCTTAAAACAAAAGAATCTTTTTTTGAACTTGGAATCCAGGGACTATCCGTTACCATTCCGCATAAAAAATGGGCTTGTTCCATAGCAGACAGCAGAGATTCTCTATCTGAAATCTGTCAGGCTTCCAATACTTTAATTAAAACTTCCAATCATAAATTTTCTGCCTACAATACAGACGGTCCTGGCGCATTAAATGCGATTCATACAAAAATGAATTCTTTAAAAAATAAAAAGGTACTGCTTCTCGGATACGGCGGATCTGCTCTTGCAATATCTCATTCCATGATTTTAAAAGATTCTCCCGCAATGATTTATATTGGCGGGCGTAACCAGGAAAAAATTTCTGAATTTATAAAAACTTTTGATGTTCATGATAATCTTTCAACAAAAATTGCTGCATCGGGAAAGGATCTGGATCCGGAAGATGTGGATTTAATTATCAATACAACTCCTCTGGGTATGAGTCATGCTGACGAAACACTGCCCCTGGATGAAGATTTTATACAGTCCAGGCATACAGTCTTTGATATCGTCTATGTTCCGCATGAAACGCCTCTGATTCAGGCCGCAAAAAAACGGAATGCAGATATTGTTTACGGATATCTTATGCTTCTTTATCAGGCAGTTCTTCAATACGAATTATTTACCGGTCAGAAAGCGCCTGTTGATGTCATGGACGGTCTTCTGAAAGAAGCATTAAATATTAAACTTTCATGAAGCGGCAATTAAAAGATTTTAATTTTTTAAATGATTTGAATCAACGAATCAATCCTGAAAAATCACGAAATTTTAATCGTGAAGATCTGCTGAAAAAAATCAGTCGTCTTATGGAAACGGGAAATCAGGATCCTTTTAAAACTCCTGAAGGAACGTTGCGGTTTGGGATCATTGGTTCGAATGGCAAAGGTTCTACTTCGCAGATTCTTTCATTCTATTTAAACAACAGCCTGCCAGGTCTGTATACCTCCCCACATCTGAAATCTGTAACGGAAAGAATTCAAATTCAAAATCAGAATCTCGATCATGAAGAATTCAATGCTCTGTATTTTGAAATGCTTCATATCTTAAAAGAAGATCATTACAGTTACTTTGAAATCTTAACCATTTTATCCATGTACATTTTTAATTTAAAAAAATGCAAATATCAGATTTATGAAGCCGGAATCGGCGGCAGATTTGACGCAACAAGAATGGCAAGACCTCAGGCTGTCATCCTTACAGGAATTTCACTTGAGCATACACAAATTCTGGGTAATTCCCTGTCAGAAATTCTGGATGAAAAGCTGGCCCTACTTGGAGGCTATACAAAGCATTTTTTTTATCCCGCCTATCTGGATCCAATTCTTCCAGGCATAATTGATCGAGTCCATATCATTAACCCGCAGATTACAATCCATCCTTTTCATATGAATCCTGAATTACTGAAGCAGAACTATTTAAAATTTAATGATTTTTACGCCGGATTT
>JAOUOA010000015.1 GCA_029880625.1 Spirochaetia bacterium | reverse complement strand
CTGTGGATTCGGGGTAGAAGTTGCATACAGAGTTGAGGAACTCTTAAAAACCTCACCTTATAAATGCCAACAACGAAATGGCTCTCGCAGCTTAATTAATGCTGCTTGCGCTCCCATCGGTCACTCCTCCAGGGCCGATGACGAGTGTCACCTTTTTGGAGGATGAACCGGGATGGATTCATCTGCTTTCCGGTAAACTTTTACAGATGAAAAAGTGTTAGCTGCCCGGTCAGCGGGGGACGCTTCCACTCATTAAACGCTGACTAAGTATGTAGAGGCTTTTATTTCGCACCGTAGGACGCGGGTTCAACTCCCGCCGTCTCCAAAAATTTTTCTGAATCTTAAGCATTGGTCCGCAAGTCAGGAAAGCGGATCGATATGAGTGTGCCGGGTTTGTCTGAATCTTCCACCTGAATGGTTCCTTTTAATTTATCTACTGCTGTTTTCACGATGGAAAGACCGACTCCGGAACCTTCATAATTCTCGCCGTTATGAACTCTTTTAAAAGGAAGAAATATTTCTTCGCGCTTATCCTTCGGAATTCCAATGCCGTTGTCCTGTATCTTAAAAATATGATTCCCTCTTTCGCGCAGATAATCAACAGAGATATGAATCTCGTCATGATCGTTGTATTTGATGGAATTTCCGATTAAATTTCTGAAAATCGCATAAAAGAGCGTTTTATGAGTGTAAATTGGCTCCATCGGTGTCGTGCTTAAATGGATGGGCTGCAAATTACTTGAAATAAACATGTCTGTTATATTATGGATGGCACCTTCCGGGTCCAGCTCCTGCAGCTTTAATTCAATTTCTTTTGTCTTCATCAGTTCATGGGCTTCTGTAATCAGATTGTTCATGTAAACCGTACTTTTCTGCAGCTGATCAATCGAAGATTTTGCTTCTTCGGAGAAATCTTTCTTTTCTGCGGAAAGAAGATACAGGTAGCCGTTGAATATATTCAGAGGCTGCTTTAAATCGTGTGCAAGGATCCGGTTGAAGCTTTCCATTTCCGCCGTTCGTCTTGAAATTTCTTTTTCAAGATTTGCTGCATGCAGGTTCGAAACTTCAAGAAGTTTTTCATTTGCCTTTTCTGATTTTGTTTTTGCGAGAAGAAAACGGTCGGCAAGCGCAAGAGAAAGAAGAATTGCATCGAGGAGCATGCCAATATCTACGGCATGGTAGAAAATTTCTGAAAAGGGAATGAAGCCGAGAACCGTCATACCTGTTATAAAACTTCCGACAAAACCCGCAAAGGTTCCGATTAAAAAATAACGTGCGGACCGGTTTCCTTTTTTAAGCGAAGCAAAGCCCATGCTCAATATAAAGGGTGCGTAGATCAAAACCCATAAGATGGCGGTCTGAACATGAATGCCGTATCCGAAAAAAGCAAATAGGATAAACGATGTAAAAATGGCGGCGAAATAGATCAGTGAAGCGTGGTAAAGAATATCTTTTGTTTTATGAAGTCTGAGGAAAATAATGCAAAAAAACGTTCCCGCGAAATTGAGCAGATAAATGAAAATGGAATGCGTCCAGTTCTGCCACCAGGGAGAGTCCGGCCACAGAGTCGGATAATAAAATCCATTGTAATTGGAATGCATGATTAAAAACAGGGTAAGGTAAATGGAATACGATGCATATACGAAATCTTTTATGGAAAAATAAAGCAGAATATTGAAAAGAATCATGGCGAAAATGACGCTGTAAAGAATGCTGAAAAAGACATTCCGTACGGATTCTTTTTTATAAAAAGCGAGTTCCTCCCAGAGTTCCATCTGAACCATAAAAGGATCGTTCGTCTGTATGCGGATCATGAGGGCGCTTGTTCCGGGATGGAGCGTGAGTTTGAAATTTATATATTTAAGAGGTAAACTTCTATGGCTGTAGGGAAGTCTGTCCCCGCCTGTGAAGACTTCTTTGCGGCCGTCGGGATGAATTAAAGTTGCCTGTATATGGTTGAGCCAGGTGGGATGAAAGACAAGAAGTCTTTCGAGTGGAGTCGTCCCTGGATTGTCCATTGTGATAAAAAAAAGGTAGGGATCGTCGGTGAATCCGAAGCTCAGGAATTCCTGGTGCGGATCGGGTTTTTGAAAAGTGCCATGTTTCAGATCAGGATAGTCCTGTCCGGAATCTTTTATGATTTTTGCATGAGGAATTAAGTTTATTTCAGATGAGGTAACATCTGCAATTTGCGCCTGGATCAGGGAAGGGATGAAAAAAAGAATCAGAAAGAAAAGAGTATCTTTCCAGACAGAAATCATAGGGAGATTATGAAATGAATTCAAAAGGAATGTCTATAAAAAAAATCTTAAATTTCAGTCTTTTTTGTAAAAAATTAAATTATAAACGTTTTTTAAAGATTAGAATTTAGCGCTGACTGATCAGTAGTCTTACTCATGGGATTTTATTCGGCGATCATCGAGAAGAAATTATTCTTCAGTTCCAGAAGAGCGGTACATCCAAACGGTTTGAGAATATTTGATATTAAACTAAAAATAGAATATAATTATGGAATTGAAACATCAATGATCCATTCTGAATGTAATCCAGAGTGATCTAGTTCAAAAGCACTATCTGCTTAGTATGTTTTTTATTTTATGATTGCAGGGGATAAAAAATTCATGGTAAATTATAGAGGAAAACAAAAAAATATCGTCTATTTACCGGTTATGGAGTATTATACAACACAAAAAACTGATAAGCAAAATTTCATAAGGATAGAGGTTTTAGATACAGTCATTGGATAAAGGCATTGAATGGGAAAAACAGTAAAAAAGAAAGCAGCAGCAAAAGAAAAACAGTCTGAAAAAGAACCTGAAAAAAAAGCTTCAGGCGCTTCTAAAAACGATAAAAACACCTCTCTGGTCATTGTAGGGATAGGATCTTCTGCCGGGGGACTGGAGGCTCTTCGTCATTTTGTCGCTGCACTGAAACCCGGAACCAACATGGCCTATGTGATTGCCCAGCACATGTCGCCCCATCACAAATCCATGATGGTGGATTTGCTTGCCAGGGAAACCGATCTGCCTGTGATGGAGGTCCGTCACAATTTGATTCCTGTAGCGGATACAATTTATGTAGCCCAGCCCGATACGGATGTATCCATTAAAGACGGAAAACTTCAGCTGAGAAAACCGCTGGCAGATATTGGCGCAAAGCCTTCAGTGGATTATCTTTTTACAAGCATGGCCGAGGATCTCGGCGAACGCGCCATTGCTGTTGTTATGTCCGGTACCGGCATGGACGGATCGCATGGAATCCGCGCCCTCAATGCTGCCGGCGGCATCAGTATTGCTCAGGAACCCAAAACTGCAAAGTTTGACAGCATGCCTGTCGCTGCCATTAAAGCCGGCGTGGATCTGGTCCTTCCTCCCGATCAAATTGCTCTTCAGCTTGTCAGCATCAATGAAAGACCCAGGGTGCAGGTTGCCGCTCAGGACAATGAAAACGCCAGCATCAATCCCATGGACAAGCTTGTGAAGCTTGTATTCCAGCATACCAAAATGGACTTTTCCAATTACAAGCTGACAACACTGACGCGACAGGTGGAACGCCGCATGGCGGTTCTTCAAATTACAGATCTTCCGGAATATGTATCCATTGCAGAAAAATCAGAAAACGAACTCAAGGCCCTGGTGAATAACTTTCTGATCTGTGTAACTTCTTTTTTCAGAGACACGGATGCTTTTGATGCGTTTAAGGTTCACCTGACAGAGATTATAAAAAATAAAGTTCCAGGCGATCATATAAGAATCTGGGTGCCGGGCTGCGCAACGGGCGAAGAAGCCTACAGCATCGGCATCATGGTTTCTGAAATTCTCGGACGAAATATTGATCAGTACCGTGTACAGATTTTTGCAACCGATGCCAATCCGGAAGCTACCCAGTATGGAAGGCGCGGACTTTATCCTGAAGCTTCAATTGAAGGAGTTTCCAGCAAACTTCTTCAAAAATATTTTACGCGAAAGGAGAAATATTTTCAGGTCGACCGAAGCCTGAAAGAACTGGTTTTATTCGCCAACCAGGATCTGGTTCAGGACCCGCCCTTTGTCAGAATGGACGCCATCAGCTGCCGGAATCTATTGATTTATTTCAAGACGAGTCTTCAGGATAAGGTATTTCGAATTTTTCATTATTCGCTGAACCCCGGCGGCACACTGTTTCTCGGAAAATCTGAATCTGTCGGACACAATACTAACTTTTTTTCTGAAGCGGATCGAAAATTAAAAATTTTCAAAAAAATCGACATCCCTTCATCCCTATCAGGCCCCATTCATCTAGAATCGCCTTCTCTGGTTTCTCTGGACAGAAGAATTGCAGAGCCGAAAAAAGAACCGGCCGTGACTCCCGGTGATAACGGGCGAAACACATTATTTGAAATCTATACGCCTCCGAGCGTTCTTGTAACAGTTAACGGAGATATCCTTGAATTTTACGGCGACATCAGTCCGTTTACCCATTTGAATCCAGGAAAACCCGATTTCAGCCTGTTTTCAATTCTGCATCCGCCGCTCCGCACCGAACTGCGGGCCATGGTGCAGAAGGTAATCCGAAGCGGCGAAACGGTTTATACCCGTCCTGTTTCTCTTAAAATTGAAGGCGAAGAAATATCTTACAGAAGCGCCATTCGTCCTGCAAATAAAAAAAATACTTCCTCCGACCATGTGATCGTGAGCTTTGAAAAGGTCGTCCATGCAGCAGGCCGTCCGGGCGTTGAGTTGAAATCCATTGATGAGATTGCCGAGGCGCGAATTCTTGAACTGGAGCATGAACTGACAGTAACCCGGGAAAGTCTGCAGACAGTCATTGAAGAACTGGAAACTTCCAATGAAGAACTTCAGTCCATGAACGAAGAGGCGCAGGCATCCAATGAAGAACTCCAGGCGTCCAACGAAGAGCTGGAAACTTCCAATGAAGAACTTCAGGCTACAAATGAGGAGCTGACAACCGTAAACGACGAACTCTCCACACGCAGCAATCAGCTGGCTGACGCTCTGGATGACATGGAAAATATTCAAAACAGCGTAAACCGGGCTATTTTGGTGCTGGACAGCGATTTAAATCTCAGGCGCTATAACAAAGAAGCATTCCGTTATTTTAAGATTGAGCCTGCTTTTGCCAGGCAAAATCTGTCATCGATACCGCTGCTTTTTAATCTGGATGAATTTTTTGTAAAAATTCGCAATGTAGCTTCCAGCGGGAAAAGTCACCTGGAAGAATTCATCATGGGAAACCGCTTCCATGAAATTGACATCACTCCCTACAAATCTGAAAACAGCGAAATGGACGGAGGCGTAATTATCCTGGTGCATGATGTGACGGAAAGGGCTCTTGCAGCGCAGGAACTGATCATCAGCGAAGGGAAATTCCGCTCAATGGTGGAAAATGCAGGCGATGCCATTTATATCCATGACCGTTACGGTAAAATTTATGATGTGAATCCTGTTGCGGCAAAACAGACTGGATACAGCCGTGAGGAACTTCTTGCGCTGAATGTAAGAGAGCTGGATGCCGCCATTGAGTTTGATACTCTTCGTGATACCTGGGATCTGGGGCTTGCCGATCCTGAAAAATATCCCATCACCCTGGAAAGCTCTCACAGGCGAAAGGACGGATCCGTGTTTCCCATGGAAGTCCGCATCAGCCTTCTGCCCTATGGAAGCGAATACCTTTATGTTGCAGTTGTTCGCGACATTACAGACAGAACTGCATTCAAAAAAAGTCTGGATGAAAAAGTCCGTGAGCTGGATTTTCAAAAACTGGCTCTGGATGAACATGCCATTGTCAGCTTTACAGACCGAAAAGGAAGTATTACCTATGTTAATGATAAATTCTGTCAAATCAGCGGCTATTCGCGAGAAGAGCTTCTGGGACAGAATCACCGGATGCTTAAAAGCGGAGAACATACGGATGAATTTTATAAAGATTTATGGAGAACCATTTCCGGCGGAAAACCCTGGCACGGTGAGATTAAAAATACAAGAAAAGACGGGAACTTTTACTGGGTATCGGCAACCATCGTTCCTTTTCTGGATGAAAAAGGAACGCCGTTCCAGTACATTGCAATCCGAACCGATATCACGGACAGAGTGAATGCAATGGTTGAGGCAAATCATGCAAATCTGGCCAAATCAAAATTCCTTTCTTCCATGAGTCATGAGCTTCGCACGCCGCTCAATGCCATTATCGGCTTCAGCAATGTGCTTGAAGCTGATAAGACTTCCCCTGTTACGGAAAATCAAAAACAGAACATTGAATATATAAAGTCCAGTGGAAAACATCTTCTCAAATTAATCAATGAAGTGCTGGATCTTTCAAAAATAGAAGCCGGTTCAATTTCGATTTCCATCGAACCCGTGAAACCCGAAGAAGTCATCGCTTCAATCCTGAATATCATGAAAGGAATGGCAGAACAAAAACACATTGCATTAAATATTGAGAACTGCACTCCCGAAGAGCGAAATGACACAGAGCCATGTTATATTCGTGTTGATCAGAACCGTTTTCGTCAAATTATGATTAATTTGATCAGCAATGCGATAAAGTATAACAGAGAAAACGGTTCTGTTACAGTGCACTGTGAAAAAGGAAAAACTGCAAGGTTTGTCGTAAGCGATACGGGGCATGGAATTCCAGAGAAACTTCAGGATAAATTATTTAAACCTTTCAGCCGTCTCGGTACAGACGAAACCATTGAGGGTACAGGGATCGGACTCAGTATCAGCAAGACTCTTGCCGAGCTGATGGGCGGAGTGATTGGATTTTCCAGTAAAGAAAATGAAGGTTCGTCCTTCTGGGTAGAATTCCCTCTTGTAAATCTCGAAGACGATCCTGTCGAAATAATGCCCGGGAAAACGGAAAAATCTTCCGGGTCAGGCAATGATCGAAATTCTAATACAATCAGAAAAGTTCTTTATATTGAAGATAATCAAATCAATTTAAAATTAATGGAAAGGATTATTGAGAACTATGATTCTGTAAAGTTTCTGTCGGCGGGGACAGCGGAAACGGGAATTGAAACAGCTCTTCAGGACAAACCGGATCTTATTTTCATGGATATCAATCTTCCCGGTATGAACGGCATTGAAGCGCTGCAGGTAATTCAAAAATCGGAAAAACTAAAAGATATTCCTGTCATAGCCGTATCTGCCAATGCCATGAAAGATGATATTGCTAAAGCAATGGATTGCGGATTTAAAGCTTATATCACAAAACCATTTCAAATTGAGAAAATTCAAAATATTCTTGGAGAATTGAATTGAATATTTTACTGGAATTGTGTTTGAATTGATTATACAGCATGGCAGCTCCGTTGACTCAGCGTTTTTTCGGCCTTCACTGAAATAAAAACTGCAGATGCCATTTTCGGACGCTTTTAGATCAATTTCAGGTAAAAAATGATTAATTATACTGCCGTTTTCCGTCTGTATGATTACTTTAAATATGGAAAAATTTATGGACTTCAGCACAATTCAAAGATTCCAGAAGGTTCTCATCAATGAAGAAAAAAAGCTTTATTTGACTCTGAGCGCAGAAGAAGCGCGGGGTATGGGATGGGGCGTATCGGGAATGGTCAGAGCAGTAGAAATCATTATCGATGTGGATGAGGATCGAATCTCCGGCGGAGTGATTAATTTCGGAGTTGAAGGCGATTATTCCGTTTACGGAAATGATTATCTTGAAGCGGCTGATGCAGAACAGGTTGTCCGTTTTATTGAGACAGGCGAAATGGATGACTGAATTGTATTCCCTTCGTAGAATCATTTTCAATCATTTTTATGATCTTATTTTTATTATACTGAAATATTTTTCAATTTGATATGAGTAAATATTGCCTTCTGTATGAAAACGATTTTAAGTCAGACGTTCTTCTTAAGAAGATTTTCAATTGAATCCGCTATTCTTTCAGGGTTCTTGATATCAAGAAAATTCAGGCTGTCAATGCCTTTTAAATATTTTTTTCCCTCTTCATCAGTAATCACTGTCTGTATGTGAAACGTTTTATCGCTGCAAAGAGGTTTTTTCCCTGTTTCTGCTCTGAATACTTCCATCTTGTATACATTTTCGTTTTTAAATCCTTCAAGAAGAATTAAATCTATATCATGAAAATATTTTTTTGCGAATTTTTCTATGCTTTCATTTTTTCTTTCAGAAAAAATTCCAAATTTATCCGGAGTCATGACAGCTGTAATTTCCGAACCGGACTGTATATGAAGATCGCTGTCTTTTCCGGGCGTATCGAGCGGAACACTGTGGTGGGTCTGTTTGATACTCCCGGTACGGATCCCTCTTTTTTTTAAGATGGGAATCAGTTTTGAAATCAGAGTTGTTTTTCCGGATCCTGAACGTCCTGTTACAGCAATGATTTTCGCCATTATATATATCCTTTTAAGGAATAAGCGACCAGACCGATGTATTCTTTAATTCCTGTTGTGCTTAAATCCAGAGCGTCAAGAGAAGGAAGAAAAAATTCAGGCCCGTAGTATCCCTTTACGCTGGAATAATCAACCGGAAATGGGATGACTTCCAGATTCTGTTTTTGAAAACACAGAACGCTTCGTTTCATATGGAAGGCAGAAGTAACAAGAATGATTTTTTTCCAGTTGTTCTTTTTTGCAATTTCTGCCGTGAAGATTGCATTTTCAGCTGTATTTTTAGATTCGCTTTCAGCAAGAATCATTTCCGGATTGTGCTTTCTTTCAATCAGCCACCTGCGAAGAATATCCGCTTCTTTCTCTGTTGTCTGGATGACAAGCCCCGATCCTCCTGAAATTAAAAGAACCGGCGCTTTCTTCTTTAATAAGAGTTCTTCTCCTGCAAGAATTCTGTCAGAAGAAGATAAAAACTCAGGCCTTTCATGGTGTCCTGTCAGGGGATTGACCATACCGGAAAGTACGACGATGGCGTCTGATTGCGGCAGATTTTCAGTCAGAAGATGCGGATATTGATTTTCAAGAGACTGGAAAAAAAGCCAGCTTCCTGCTTCTGTAGATAAAAAAAGAAATCCGGCAAATACAGCAGTATAAACCTTTTTAAATTTTCCAGACTTAATGAAAAACATAGCACAGCCTGTAAAAATCAGGAATAACGGAAATGGGAAAAAGAGCATTGAAAAAATTTTTGAAAGATAAAAAAACATAAAGCCTCAAATTTGTTGTTAATATTCCAGACAGGGAAAAAACTGCCTTAAAAAAGAGCAGAAAGATTATTTTTGCAACAAAAATATGGTATACTAATATGTCAGTCGAAATAAAAGAGCAGGATTCCTTAAACTTTATCAGCCGCATTACCGGAGCCATGACTTCTGGATATACTCCCCAGGAAGTTCTGGATAAAATTTTATCATCATGCATTGAGTTAACAGGCGCGGATTCCGGAAGCATTATGCTTCTGGATGATTCAGAAAAATATCTTGAGATTGTGTCTTACAGCGGTTTTTCTACAAAAGAAGCAACCGGGATGAGACTGGGATTGGGCGAAGGCATTACAGGCTGGGTTGCAAGACACGGTAAACCCAGGCTTGTCAATGATACAACAGCGGAAACAGATTATATTTCTCTGGCAGAAAATCTTTTATCCGAACTTGCCGTTCCGCTGACGGTAAAAGATAATCTGATTGGAGTCATTTCCCTGGATTCCAGAAAAAAAAATGCATTTGTCAGGTCCCATCAAGACTTCCTTCTGATTATGGCAAACCTGAGCGCTGGAATTTTCGTTAACCTGAAAGATAATCATCTCCTTCGCCTGAGAAACCGGTTTCACAAAGTGCTTCATGAAATCTCACGCATTATTTCAAAATCCCTGGAACTCGATGAAGTGTTTCTGGATATTATGAATGTTACGGAGAAAGCCTTCAAGCTCTACCGGAGCACGCTTCTGCTGTATGATAAAGAAAGCGATGTTCTCAGGATTTCTGTTTCTGCCGAGTCTGCAATCAATGAAAACCGGGAAATTGTTTATTCGCCGGGAGAAGGGATCACTGGAAGCGTTTTTATCAACCGCAAACCTGTATACATTCCTGATGTTTCCCGAGAGCCGACATTTCTAAATCGAATGAAAACGTACAGTCCCTCCGGAGATGATGTGGGTTTTTTCTGCTGCCCGATCTTTTCAGGGACGGAAGTGGCAGGCGTATTTTCCACATTCACCAGACGTCAGGATGAATTTCATTCTGATTCGCTACTGGAATTTCTTGAAATTATTGGATCGGTCATTTCTCAGGCGATCACAATCCAGAATCTGGTCCGGGAAGAAAAGAAAGTGATGGAGCTTGAAAATATTCATCTTCGTCATGAACTTTCAGAAAAATATCAGTTTGACAACATTACCGGCAGATCCGGACCCATGATCAAACTTTTTGAAAAGATACGCCTGGTTGCAGACTCCCGCTCTTCTGTATTAATTACCGGAGAATCCGGTACGGGAAAAGAGCTGATTGTTTCTGCCATCCATTACAACAGTCCCAGAAGAGAATCGCCTCTGATAAAAATAAACTGTGCTGCCATACCGGAAAATCTACTTGAAAGCGAACTTTTCGGCCATAAGAAAGGAGCATTTACCGGCGCAATCGCCGACAAAAAGGGAAAATTTGAACTGGCGGAAGGAGGAACCATTTTTCTTGATGAAATCGGAGAAATGGATTTTAACCTTCAAAGTAAACTCCTTCGTGTTATTCAGGAGCGTGAAATTGAGCCAGTGGGCGGCCGTACTAAAAAAATTGATGTTCGTGTTGTTGCCGCCACCAATGCAGATCTTGAAGGCATGATCGCAGAAAAAAAATTCAGAGCGGATTTGTTCTACAGGCTGAACGTTGTGACCCTCCACATCCCCCCTTTGAGAGACCGCAAGGATGATATCCATCTTCTCGTAATGAATTTTATAGAAAAATACAAATCCGAAAGCGGAAAAACAATTAACGGGATTACACCTGAAGCAATTCGGTATCTTGAAAAGCATGACTGGCCCGGCAATGTGCGTCAGCTGGAAAATTCTGTTGAGAGGGCCATCGTTCTCAGCCGCAATCAGCTGCTGGATGTAGAAGATTTTTACGATGAAATTAGAAGTTCCGATGTTGTTCCTGCAGAAAGAATGGCTGCTGCAGTACCGGATGGCATGCATCTGCCTCAACTGAGCTCTCTTGACGGTCTGGAAGGAAGAGCTTATGAAGCTGTGATTTCAGAAGTGGAAAGAAAGCTGATCCATGCCGTATTGAAAAAATTTAAATATACGAAGGTGCAGGCGGCAAAGTTTCTCGGGATTAACCGCAACACCCTGGATAAAAAAATCAAAGAACTGAATATCGATTATTGAAACTCCCGTGGATTTATCACGAATCTCAAAGTAACCGGCGCTCGCTGCAGTTTGTATCGAAAGAGGCAAAATAATCGGTTACACATGACATTTTGAAAATGTCATGTGTTTTTTTTATATGTTCTGTATTTAAATCTAAAAAAAAATTCAGCTCTTAATTCGCTGGAACTCTGTGTATTATAAAATGCTTGGTTTTATGATACTACAATCACAGAGATTTTTTAATGATATTCAGAATCTTTTCAAAGTCAGATTTTGGAACGGCACCTTTATGGATATGAAGAACCTTCCTGTTTTTATCTATGACAATTACAATGGATTTATCATCGCAGCTGCCTAAATTCCATTTGTTTTTTAATACACGGTCTGTATCGGTGAGAATTGTAGCATTGTATTTTTTGATTTTTTCCCGGATGAGAGTCCGCAAAAGCGAATTGGGAAGCCAGGTATCTTTTAGATTTACGATCCCCATCCCTCTGTAAGTTGTTTTGGGAAGATTGGCAGCCTTGAGATAATCAGCAAAAGGATCGTTCTGATCTTTTACATCAGGATCTGTATAAAAGATAGTAAGTGTTTTTTTGCCCAGATCCGGAATGGAAGCGGATTTGTTATTTGCGTCCTTTATGGAGACATTATTGACGGTATCTCCTACGTTGAGTGCATATGTTCCGATCGTTAATGACAGAAAAAAAATTATAAATATTCCAGTATACTTCATGTTGGACCTGCTTTGAGAAATTTCTGCAGTTTAAGAACCTGCAGAAGCAATATAATGCTCGGTTGATTTGCTTTCAAGAGTTTTTAAAAATATTTTTTTATTCCTGTCCATCAGATCCCCTGGAAAAAAGAATACACTTCCCTGATCTGCTTTTAAAATTTCGCTTCCGCATTGGATTTCCAGGGCTCCCTCAAAAACAAGGAGAATCGACGGAAGATGAAGGGGAACATATTCAAAGGGAGTTTCAGGGTTTAGCTGTATCTGGAAAAGGGAAAAATCTGAAACGGGGACCGGATAATGAAATAAACCGGTTCTGGATGTTTTTGAGAGAAGAATCATTTCCGGTCGTTCTGTTCTGTAATGCAGCATGGAAACCAGAGTTTCCACATCTCTGAATTTGGAAGTCAGGCCTGCTCGGACTACGTTATCGGAAGATGCCATACATTCAAGCATCTGGCCTCCCAGATATGCATGGGGTTCATTGGGGCCGAGAAAAATTCCTTCTTTCTCTTTTAATTCAATATAGTTTAAAAAATAAACACAGAATACACCGGGATCTTCATCTCCGTAGTAATCAATCAGTTCAAAGACGATTTTCTCTTCCAGGTTCCGGGAAGAAAAAAATCTGTCTTTAAATGAAAGGACTGATTCACGAATGATATTTTTTTCAGCAGTCATCAGCGCTTCCCATGAGTGCTTTAAAAGCTCATTTTCATTACCGCCCTGCTTCAGGCGAATGTGGCAGAGAGTATAAAGTTCCGGGACCGTATCCATGAAATTTTGAATTTCATGCCAGGGACGAAAGCCTGCCAGAATTTTTGTATTACGAATGCATACGGCAAGTTCTGGTTTATGGTTGTTGTCCGGATAATTTTTTGAATCACGGCTGTGGAGCTGTTCTGCCAGGCGTTTGTCAGGATGAGCCTGGATGGAAAGGGGCCGGGAAGCATCGAGAATTTTAAAAAGAAAGGGAAGCGTAATTTCCTCTCCCGAAAGATTCCTGCCGAGCATATGTTCCGGATTGTCCTGTATGCTTTCCAGCAGCGAATGATTTTCAGGTTGAATTGTAGCGGAAGCAGAATGATGGGCTCCCATCCATAATTCTGCATGGGGTTTGCCCGCTTCCATGTCGGGACTCATTTTGAGTATGGAACGGATAATTCCATTTGGATCTGGGTTGCCCCAGTCATAATATTGCACCGGACAGTTCAGCCTGTATATCCAGGGGAGTGAATTCATTTAAATCTCTGTTGTACCGGGCGTGCTAATCCTTTTTTCCTGCGGAATGTATTTTTGTATGCTGCAGGAGATATAACGAGGATATAAAAAAAGCATACCGGCAAAAATAAAAAAACCGGCATATAAAATGAGCAAAAGCAGGGTTTCTTTTGTAAAGGGATATTTCCCTCCGGGCAAAAATGCCTGAAAATCTTCTTTAAGTGTTTTTTTAATTCTGTAAAAAAGCTCCACAGGTCCATAACTCAATTCAGGATCAGCGATTCCAGCAAAAAATTTCTGTTTGAATGTATTCTCCGCGAATTGTCAGGTAGTCATAAATGCTGGATTTTCAGAGGATTACGGATCTTACAGAAGAAATTCTTCAAGTGACAGGAGAAAATTTATTTTCCGAATCAGTTCATTATATCATCGCAGTATCCGGCGGAAGGGACTCCATGCTGTTGCTGTACTTCTTTGCCGGGCTTTTCCAATCGGGGATTATTCCTGAACCGGCAGTTTTTCATTTTAACCATAATCTTCGCGACGATTCAGAAAAAGATTTTCATTTTGTTAAAGAAGCTTCAAATTTTCTGTCGCTGCCGGTTTTTTTTGAATCAAAAAAAATTAAAGAAATTTCTGTCCGAATGCGGATGAATCTTGAAGAAACGGGAAGACTTTTCAGATACCGCTATTTAAAAAAAATCTGCAAAACGGAAGGGTATGATTTTGCAGTGACAGCCCATCATGCGGATGATTATCTGGAAAGCCTGCTTATGCATCTGATCCGCGGCGGAGGAACATCTTCTTTCGCATCATTAAAACGATTTGACCGAATTGACGGGCTCACTCTTTTTCGTCCCTTTGTCGCCATGGGCCGCGAAAGGATTGATGAACTGATTCGTAAATACAGTATTCCTTACCGGGAAGATCCGGGGAATGCCACCGGAGTCTTTTTGAGAAACCGCATCAGGCATTTTGTTCTGCCGGAGCTGAAAAAAGAAGGATTGGACCCGGTTCATGTCTGGAAAAATTTTCATCACGGTTTTGAAGAGTTATGGAAATCATTTAAAATAAAGACGGAACCAGGGTACATCCTTCTGGACAGGAATTTGATTTTTGGATGTCCTCCTGATTTGTCCAAACAGATTCTGGATGCTGCATTAAAACGCCTTTCCCTTTCTCCTTTATCCCTGGGAATTCTCCATGAATTAATGAAGCAGGCTGCAGGTAAAACCATCCATCTGTCTGCAAAAAAATATATTCTCTGGGCTGCAGAAAAAGGGCCTGTCTGGCTCATGCGCAGAGATTCTCCGCTCTTGAAGAATATGAAGCTGAGAAAAGGAAACGATGTTTCGCAAATTCAGATTCTATATGCATCAAAAGAAAAAACCTATACTGTTAGCAAAGATCAAACTGCAGTTATCCGTAAGGAC
>JAOUOA010000305.1 GCA_029880625.1 Spirochaetia bacterium | reverse complement strand
GATGCAGGCGTTGACAACTTCTTCATCGATTTCGCACATGTCAATTTTTTCTACAGTCGGATGTTTGATTGCCTCTCTGACGGTACCGCCGTCGCCTCCGCCGATCACAAGAACCTTCCTGGGAGAAGGATGAGAAAATAAGGGAATATGTGCGATCATTTCATGATAGGCAAATTCGTCGTATTCTGTGGTCTGGATGACATCATCAAGTGTCAGCATTTTTCCGCATCCGAAAGTATCATATACGGCAATGTGCTGGTACTGGCTGTGATGGCTGTAAAGTGTATCCTGTACCTTAACGGAAAGTCTGGTGCCGGGCACAATGGGCAGTTCTTCTGTAAACCATAAATTCATAGTATTCTCCGTAATAAATATTCAGCACAAAATGATGGATCTCGTTTGTAGAATATTAACTCTACGCCTTGAATTGAGTTTCATGTCAGCCTAAAAACAATCTGCTCAAGAAAAAAAATACACCTGAATGCTGTATACCAAAAAAATGCAAAAGAAACGGAATTAAAAATTGATTGTCTTTCTCTAAAGTTAAAATACTTTTGTAGTTCAAAATCATATTTAAAATACAACGAAATTTCAGAACGGCATAATTTCATTCTGATTCAAAAGGAAACGATTTTTGAAACGAAAACACAATCAATTCTATTTATACATTCTTCTCCTTTTTTTTGTATTAGAAAACAGTCTCCATCCCGATCCTGTTCTTTTTCCAGATTTTCATAAAGTGATCTGTCTGAATTCTGTACAGGGATGTCCCTGTTACCAGAGCCCTGAACGTAAAAAAGTAAAAATAAAAGTATTCCATGCAGAATCTGTAGAACTCTTATCAAGCGTAAAGCAGTCTGCAAAAATAAAGCATGAAGGCGGCATTTGCTATTACCCGAAAATGAATCTTTTAAAAATGAAATATTCAAAAGTATTGAAATCTAAATTTCAGAATTTCAAACATGAACTCATTCCTCTTAAAACTCTTATCTCTGAAAATCAGAAACGAATCAGTGAGAAGAATTATGAGTATAAATCTTTAGGAAATTTCTGGCCGACCTATTATCATCTTGCCATGGAAGATCTTCATCCCGGTCCTAAAGTAAGCATCATTACACCTCAGGGAAAGGTTATTGGACGTGCTTCACAGGAATTTCTGCGGCAGGTAACATGGGAAGGAACAGGAATTACAGAAACCGGACTCAGAATCCGCTATGGATTTAAGAAAAACCGTTATGTTTTATCCGATCAAAAACAATGGGGAAAAGGTGCGGGTCATGGTTATCATATTTATCCTTACAGAACGGTAGCCGTAAATTATCCCGGGATTTGCGAAATGCTTGGAGAAAAGATAAAAAACTGCTCAAAAGCAACTGCAATTGGCTTGATGATTTATATCAAAGAAGTAGCTGAGAAAAATATACGAATCAATGGAAAAAAACATGATGGTTATTTCTGTGTTACCGATACAGGTTCTCCTCATTTTATAAAAAAAGACAGAATGGATATTTTTGTCGGAACACATGGGGGCGGGAATCCCTATCTTCCTGTTCAAAGAAGAGGCAATTATTTAATTGAAGGCGGAATTGAAAATCTGGTGCCTTCAGACTGGAGACTTTGGACCGGGATGAATTCGCGAGTCTGGTGCGGGTGGAACCAGGTGCCTGCAAATATAAATCATCCCGTTAAAGGCGAATGCATTCATGACTACCATTATACTGCGAGGCATAAGGCTCTGAGTGTCCTTGCTGTCTTTGACCGCAGTGGAAATCCTGTCCGCTGCAGAAAAAGAATTAAATTAAATTAAACACGAAACTGTTTTGCAACCTGTGTTAAAACATTGGAAATTTTATCCAATTCAACTACCATTTCTGCTGTTTCTGCAGAACTTCTTGCCCCGTCCTTTGATGTGCTGCTGATTCCATTTACATTTTTTGTAACATCGTTGGATGCTGTCGATACCTGAGAGACATTGCTTGCTATTTCTTTTGATGCGATAGACTGCTCTTCAACAGCAGATGCAATCGTTGTGCTGATTTCTTTTACTTCTGAAAAGGTTTCGATAATGGTCTTCATGGAATCTACAGTTTCAGAAACATTTTTCTGAATTGCTTCTACTTTTTCTTTTACCGCAACTGATGATTCTGCTGATTGTCGCGCAAGTTCCTTTACTTCATTGGCTACAACGGCAAAACCTTTTCCTGCTTCTCCTGCTCCTGCAGCTTCGATGGATGCATTTAATGCAAGAAGATTGGTCTGAGCTGCAATGGATGCGATGGTTTCTACAACATTTCCGATTTCTGATGCGCTTTCACCAAGCTGTTTGACAACTGAATTTGCAATCTGAGCCGAAGAATTTGCATTTTCTACAATTTTTGCCGAATTTGCCGCTCTTCCTGACACTTCTCCGATTGTGATAGACATCTCTTCTACGGATCCTGCAAGCACCTGCAGAGTCTGGTTCATTTCATCAGCAGAAGCTGCAATGTTTTCTGACTGGGAAGATGTTTCTTCAAGACCGGCAGACATTGTCTGGCTCTGTTCGCGAAGAGTTTTTGATGAATTATTTAATTTAATTACATTTTCCTGAATCTCTGCAATAATCCCGGCTGTGTTGATCAGCATATTCAAAAGAGCCTTATGAAGTTCGCCGAATTCATCATTTCTATTATGCTGAATGCTTACTTTTAAATCTCCCGATGCAATTTTATTTGCAATATTTGTTGCTTCACTTAATGGTTTAATGATATATCGAATGATATAAAGGCCGTATATAAAATTAAAAATTACTCCCGCAGCCATCAGAAACGGAAGAGTAAACATAAAAAGATTTAAATATATTAAAACTCCTGCACCTGTACAACCTACAATATTAAGAAATATCATAAACAGAAGTCTGCTTTTTACAGAGAATATGGAACGATCTGAAGAAGGAAATTTCGTCTTTCCCTCTCTAACATTTTTATATAGAGCTTCCGCTTTTTCAACAGCAGCGCGTTCCGGTTTTCTTCGAATAGAGATATACCCGACTACTTCATTATTTTCTCGTTGCGGTGCGACATTTGCATCAACCCAGTAGTAATTACCATTTTTGGCCAGGTTTTTTACCATCCCTCTCCATGGTTTTCCGGACTGGAGGATTTTCCAAAGATCAAAAAATGCGCTTCTGGGCATATCAGGATTTCTGATTATGTTATGGGGTTTTCCAATCAATTCATTGATAGATATTTCACTGATGTCGGAGAAATGCTGGTTTGCATAGGTAATGATTCCACGCAGATCTGTTTTGGTAACAAGCGTCGTACCGTCTTTCATCACAGATTCCACGCCAGTTGAATGGACTGACATGGGTTTTATTTCACTGTCTACACCTTTTTTACTTCCCATTTTGTTTCTCCAGAATGTGAATCTTTCTGTTTGTTTTCACAATATTTAATTATCGTCATACTGATCTTGATAATTTCTGTTAGAGACTGAATTTTTCTGAAATTTACTACATATTTTGTTTTAGATTTCATTTAATTTATAATTCCGGTTTATAGGATTCTGGAATTTCCTTTTTAATCATACGGACCAGTTCTTCCGTTCCAGGATTTTTCCTGTAACAGAGATAAAAATTTCTTTTAATAAAAAGTGAAGGAAGATTTAATACTTCAATTTCTTTATCTACAGAAAGTGCAGAAATAAAGCCGATTCCAAGGCCTGCCTTGATGGAACGCAGTACAGATTCAATTCCTCTTAATTCCATAACAATATCCGGTTTAAAATTCGTATCCAGAAGCTGAAATTTTTCCTGAATTAACCGCCTGATGGATGATTCTGGATGAAACATAACCATTTTTTCTTTTGAAATATGGCTTAAATTCAGTTTCTTTTTTCTGGCAAGAGGATGTTTTTTTGAAACAGCCGGTAAGATTGTATCACTGATGAATATTTCAGATATGATTCCTTCTTCATTAATTTTGCCTGTAAGAATCCCCAGATCTGCGCTGCCTTTTAATACTGATTCTCTTGTTGTCACGGCATCCCCTTCTATAACATAAAAGGAAACTTCGGGACAGGTTTTTGTTATATTTTTAATAATACCGGGAAGGATCCATGCTGAAACAGTTCCTCCTGCAGAAATGACATAGGATCCATGAAGGGTTTCACCACTTCGGTAACTATGCATTAAATCCATATAATCATCTTTTAATTTTAACGCTTTTTGCAAAAAACGTTCTCCATGAAGGGTCAGCCTGATTTTTTTAGAAGACCGGTCAAAGAGAACCTCTTTTAAATCCTGTTCCAGAAGCGAGATTTGATAGGAAAGAGCAGGCTGTGAAATTCCTAGAGACTCAGATGCTTTGGTAAAAGAACAGAAACGCGCCGTTTCAATAAAATATAAAATTCTTCTTAATTCCATAACTATAAGTTAAACTTATGCAAATTATAACAATAATTTATTTGCATTATAAGATAAAATGTGATAATTTCTACTCATGAAACGAA
>JAOUOA010000014.1 GCA_029880625.1 Spirochaetia bacterium | reverse complement strand
TGGGAGCCTTTTTAACTCCAATTGAAATCCCTGGGAGCTGGTCGATCAAAAAACTGGCAACAAGCGCCCATAGACATTTCGTCTGCGCAATCTGGTCTAACGTCTCCGGTTTGCCTGATCGCGTTTACTGCTGGGGGGTTAATTCAAATGGCCAGCTGGGTCTGGAAATCCCCATAATAACACCTACGCCTGAAGTCTTTGGCGATGATGTCAGAGATTTTACACATGCCGATTATAAACATGTAAACCTCGGAATAGGAGTCTATGCTGTGGATATCGCTGCAGGAGAACGGCATGTCTGCGCTGTTTTAAATAACGGCGGAGTAAAATGCTGGGGAACAAATGCAAACGGTCAGCTGGGACTGGACGAAGCGGCAGGCAATGAACGGGGCGATACTTCCTCTGAAATGGGGGACAATCTGCCCTACGTAAATTTTGAAGCGGGACGTACGGCGAAGTCCATCCATGCCGGAGCCAATCATACCTGTGTAATTATGGATAATAATCAAATCAAGTGCTGGGGTGCAAATGCAGGCGGGGTACTCGGACAGGGCCATGCAACTGTAATCGGCAACAGCGGCATTTCCGTTGCATCCGTTCCCTCAATTGATCTTGGAACGGGGCGATCGGCGCTTTCCATGACTGCCGGTGCAAATCACAACTGCGCAGTACTCAACAATATGCAGATAAAATGCTGGGGAAGCAACTCGAACGGCCAGCTGGGACTGGGGCACATAAATAACATAGGAGACAATCCCGGCGAAATGGGAGACAATTTGCCTCACATCAAACTGCTTCTGGATCCATAAAGGCAGCGGAATATGAAAAAAATTTTCATTTCTATTTTTTATCTGAGTTTCCTTAAAATATCAGCGATTGTTCTTACACTCTTTCTCATGAACTGCAGCGCTTTTTTCCATAAGGAAGAGGACGATCTTACAGCCTTTCTTCTTCGTCTTTTTTTAATCGATCAAAACTCTCCGTCAACAGTTGTTGCAGGCGGATCAAATACCTGCGTCATTCTTGACGACAGGAATCCTGCTACAGCGACTCACAAAATTAAGTGCTGGGGGCTTAATGATGCAGGGCAGCTGGGTTTGGGCGATACGCTTCCCCGAGGCGATAATGCCGGCGAGATGGGAAATGCTCTTCCCTATATAGATCTGGGAACGGGACGCACAATTAAAAAACTGTCGGTCGGCAGGGGGCATATTTGCGCAATTCTGGACAATCATTCGGTTAAATGCTGGGGCGGAAACAATAACGGCGAACTTGGACGAGGCGATACAGCTTCAATCGGCGACAACCCGGGAGAAATGGGAGATTCAATAACATTGATTGATCCGGGAACAGGAAGAAGCATTGTTGATATTTTAACCAGCGCTTATCCGCCCATTGCCGTTCCGAATCGATCCAGTTACGCCATCCTTGATAACGGTTCGCTGATTTCCTGGGGAGGAAATGAATCCGGAAAACTGGGACAGAATATTTCAACAGTAGAAAATATTGGAGACGTTGGAGGAGAAATGGGAGTGTCTTTAAGTCCTGTTTCGGTACCTGGCACCTTTATGTCAAAAAAACTCGCCAAAAGTGCACATGGAAATTTTGTCTGTTCCATCTGGTCAGACAGTTCAGGTTTAATAAACCAGGTCTTCTGCTGGGGGGATAATTTTTTCGGACAGCTGGGATTGGAAAGTTCAACTTCTACATTTGGTGATTCAACCTCTACCCTCTCCGACCCAGCATATAACTATACAAATCTTGGAACAGTAGGATATCCCGTTGAAATTGCCGCCGGCGCAGGACATGCATGCTCGCTTTTAAATAACGGATATGTAAAATGCTGGGGAAATAATGACAATGGTCAGCTGGGTTTGGAATTGCCAGCATCGGTTCCAACTCTTCGCATTGGAGATGGAATAAACGAAATGGGCAACAACCTTCCTTATGTAAACCTCGGAATCGGCAGGACTGTTAAATCGATCCATACAGGCTACAATCACACTTGCGCTATACTGGATAACAATCGAATCAAGTGCTGGGGCGCCAACAACTTTGGTCAACTGGGACTTGGCCATAATACGGCTCTTGGTAATAATACTGCAGAAATGGGAGATTATCTGCCCTATGTTGATCTTGGGTATGGACGAACTGTTATTTCTATGACTTCAGGCTGGAACCACAACTGTGCAGTTTTAGATAATATGCAGATCAAGTGCTGGGGCGTTAACAGCGGCCAGCTGGGATTGGGGCATACAAATAACATTGGAGACAACCCCGGCGAAATGGGAGACAATCTTCCTCCCGTAAAACTGCTTCTGGACCCATAAGTTTTATTGCAAAATCCTATTCCTGTAAAGTTAAAAAATTCCAGACAGTCAGGCATCATTCAACTTTTTTAACCAAATTGCAGAAAAATTTTTCAGTCCTATAAAGTATGATCAGCCATATCAACATATACAGGAAAACTGCCGTTGTAATCATCGGGGCCGGAATTCTGCTGTCTATTCTGTCCGGCGCCGCAGCAGGCCTCATTGAACTGGAATGGACCGATCATACTGTAATGGAACTTGCTCTCAAAGAATCAGAATATCTACGTTCATCTTTTGAAAGATATTTCAGGAATCCTGAATCACAAACAAGAACCGCTCTTGAAAAAGAACTTAACAGAAGACTCAATCAAAATGATTTTATTTTTTTTGAAATTTACAATGCAGACAAAAAAAAATTAATAGAACTTTCCCTTCCTGATATCGAACAAATCACAGCAGAGCTGGAAGAAAAGGTCCATCCCTTTCCGGAAAAAAATCAAACTGATTACGCCTGGGTTTATCACGAAGGACAGCTCTATTTAAAATTTATCCTTCCTTTACAAGACAGCTCCGGGGAACTCTCAGGCTATTTTGAAGGAATTTATCATATTAAAAAAAACAAAACTGAAGAAATTATAAACAGCATGATTCTTTCAGTTTTTATAACTTTCGCCTCAGTTTTTCTCAGTTCTCTGGCTCTCTATCCTTTCATTCTCATCCTGAATAAAAATTTAATCCGCACATCCAGGGACCTCCTTGATGCAAATATCAGCACACTGAATTCCCTTGGAAGCTCCATTGCAAGACGGGACAGCACCACCAATTCGCACAATTACAGAGTAACCATTTATTCGGTCCGACTTGCGGAAAAAATGAGATTTACCGATGCTCAAATTCGCAGCGTCATTAAAGGCGCTTTCCTTCATGACGTCGGAAAGCTCGGCGTTCCGGATTCTATTCTCTTAAAAGAAGGGAAACTCAATAAAAAAGAATTCGACATCATGAAAAATCATGTAAGATACGGACTTGAAATTATCCAGAACAATCCGTGGCTGAAAGACGCTCACGATGTTGTGGCGCACCACCATGAACGCTATGACGGAAAAGGATATCCTGATGGGCTTCGCAGAAAACAGATTTCACCTGAAGCAAGAGTTTTTGCCGTTGCCGATGTATTTGACGCTCTTACATCGGAAAGGCCTTATAAAAATGCAGTCAGCCCGAAACAAAGTATCAGAATTATGCAGAAAGAAAAAGGAAAACATTTTGATCCTGAAATGCTTAATGCCTTTATTCAGATCATGAATCCCCTGCACAGCAATATCCTCTCTTTTACTTCAGATGAAAAACTGGAAAGAATTCTGTCCAATTTGATAGCCAGGTACTTCAAGCTTCAATAACATGGATTATCGGCCATTGAAAAGCCGTATACGGTAATAAGTATTTGACCCATAGAAGAGAATTGAAAAATCTGGCTCGAATCCCGACTGAATCCGGAATCAGACTTGTGCGACATAATCTTCAGAGATCTTTTTCTGAAACAGCACGTTTTATCTGGATCGGAATCATAAATAAAATTTCTGATCAATTCACGGAGGGTTTTTCAGAAATCAATCAAACCATTCCCTCCAAGGAGATTTAACATGATTAAACCACATGGATCCGATAACTTAAATCCATTATTCGTAAGCGATAATGCAAAACGGGCAGAGCTGGAAAAAGAAGCGGCAGGCCTGCCTTCAATTATGATTTCATCCGGCGCAGCAGGAAACGCTGTAATGCTTGGTGCAGGATATTTCAATCCTCTCAATGGATATATGAACCTTGCAGATGCTCTGAGTGTTGCAGAAAAATACACACTGACTGACGGTATGTTCTGGCCGACTCCTGTAATGAACATCGTTGATCAAGCCACTGCAGATTCCATTAAAGACGCAAAGAGAATTGCACTTAAAGATCCGAATGTAGACGGAAATCCCGTCCTTGCAATTCAGGATGTAACTTCTATCGATGAAATCACTTCAGATAAAATGCAGATCCTTGTAAAAAATACTTTCCGCACAGAAGACAAAGAACATCCCGGCGTTGCCGCTTTTACTGCCCAGGGTACCATGGCAATTGCCGGTCCCATCCAGGTTCTGAATTACTCCTACTTTGAAAAAGAATTCAAAGACACTTTCAGAACGGCTGTTCAAATCCGCGAAATGATTCAGAAAAACGGCTGGAACAAGGTCGTTGCTTTCCAGACAAGAAACCCAATGCACAGAGCACATGAAGAACTGTGCCGTATGGCAAAAGATTCTCTCAATGCTGACGGAATCATCGTTCACATGCTTCTTGGAAAACTGAAAAAAGGAGACATCCCTGCTGATGTCCGCGATGCATGCATCAGAAAAATGGCTGAAGTCTATTTCCCGCCCAATACTGTTGAAGTAACTGGATATGGATTCGACATGCTTTATGCAGGTCCCCGCGAAGCTCTGCTCCATGCAGTGTTCCGTCAGAATATGGGCGCCACACACTTCATCATCGGACGCGACCATGCAGGCGTTGGCGATTATTACGGACCGTTTGAAGCTCAGGAAATTTTTAACGAAATTCCAAAAGGATCTCTTCTCATTGAAATGTTCATGGCAGACCATACCGCCTGGTCCAAAAAACTCAATCAGGTTGTGATGATGAGAGACTATCCCGATCATACAAAGGATGATTATATCCTTCTTTCCGGAACCAAGGTCCGCGAAATGCTCGGAAACGGAGAAGCTCCTCCTCCTGAATTTTCAAGACCGGAAGTGGCAAAAATCCTTATTGAATATTATCAAAAGGAAATTGCATCCAAATAATGATTGGATCCGTGTAAGTCATTTACACCCTTCTAAAAAAGCCGCCTGAAAACAGGCGGCTTTTTTTATTTTCAATTCTTCAATGATACTCTTGTTTAATGGATCCTTGAAGAATTTCTCTAAATTTACTCTAAAAATATCGTTTTATCCCGAACAAAACAGCGTATAAATACTTAATTTTACAGATATTTTTATTTACATAAATTTAAACAAAAATTAAATATGAAGTTGTGAATTCTGGAATTTTTAAAACTAATACTTTCAGACTACTCGATTATAAAATCATTTTCCCTGTGATTTCAACCATAGCGCTTGTTTTTATCAGCCGGATCAATTATCCGCTTTTTCATACTCTTGCAGAATTGTTCGCTTCAGCCGTTGCCGTTCTCATGTTTGTTGTCGTCTGGCATACCTTTAACATTTCACAAAACAGCTATCTTCTTTATATGGGTTCCGGCTTTTTCTGGATCGGAGTTCTGGACCTTCTCCATGCTCTTTCCTACAAAGGGGTTTCCATTATACCCACATCCATCCCGGATCTTTCCATACAGATCTGGATTGCGGCAAGATCTTTTGAAGCGCTCCTTATGCTGACTTCGGTCTATTTCCTGAAGCGAAAGGTTAAAAAAAACAGACCCATTCTATTCCTTGCTGCATTGAGCGCTGTGCTTACTCTTGTTATATTTTTCGGATATTTTCCGACAACCTTCATTGAAGGTTCGGGTCTGACGCCGTTTAAAATCTACAGCGAATATGCAATTATTGCAGTTCTTTTTTCTTCCATAGCTCTCATTTACTACAACAGAAAAAGTTTTGATTCATCGGTTATGAAGATCATGGTTGCATCCATTGCAATGACCATTGCATCAGAAAGCGCTTTTACTTACTATGTGGACCTATTCGGTTTTTCAAATATGCTGGGGCACCTTTTCAAACTCATCTCATTCTGGATGATTTATCTGGCCATCATACAGAATACGCTTACCGAGCCCTATAAAATCATGTCGCGCTCTTCCAGCATTTTTGATTCCATACCGGAAATCATTCTTCTGGTAGGCCATAATGGAAGCATTCAGAACATGAATGAATCCACCCACCAAATCTCGGGACTCGATCCTGAAAGGATCCTTGATCAAAATGTCCATGAATTGTTTCACGACAGGTCCATACAGCAGAAAAACTGCATAATTTGCGAACACATTCAAAAAGGAACATCTCTCCGGAATCAGGAGATTTACTTTCCGGGCAAAGATCTCTGGCATGAAGTATCAGTAACGCCATACGAATTCAACACATTCCACGGCATGATTCAGATCAACAAAAACATCACGCTACGAAAAAAATCCGAAGAAAAGCTTTTTGAAGAGATGGAAAAAGCCCAGGTGACTCTTCACTCAATCGGCGACGGTGTGATCACCACAGACCTTCAGGGAAATGTTTTATTCATCAATCCCGTAGGCGAAGAAATGACAGGCTGGGTTCTGGATGAAGCCAGGCTGAAACCAATCAATGAAATTCTGCCTTTAATAGATGAAAAAACAGGCAAAAATGCAGAAAACCCTGTATTTGAATGCATTAAAAACAACTCCATCAGTCGAATCATGCAGGACTGCATTCTCATAAATAAAAAAGGAAATGAATTCGCAGTTGAAGACTCCGCTTCGCCCATCAGAGACAGAAACGGAGAAGTAATTGGAGCCATCATGGTATTTCGCGATGTCAGCACTGAACGGGTGCTTAAAAACAGGCTTTCCTATCATGCAAGACATGACAGCCTGACCGGTCTTTTCAACAGATATGTTTTTGAAGAAAAACTCGGGCAGATCATTGAAGATTCGCGTGTAAATAAAACAGAACATTCGCTTGCTTACCTTGACCTTGACCAGTTCAAGGTTCTGAACGATACCTGTGGACATATTGCAGGAGACGAGCTCCTCAAGCAGATCGGGCCGATCCTTAGAAAACATATCCGCGATTCGGACATCATTTCAAGATTGGGGGGAGATGAATTCGGAATTATTCTGGAATTCTGTCCGATTGAACAGGCGAAAATTATTCTTGAAAAGACCCGTGAAGAACTCAAAAATGCAAGGTTCTCCTGGGAAAACCGCTCTTTTGAAATCAGCGCCAGCATCGGCCTTACAAACATCAACTGCGAAAGCAAAAATATTTCCACAGTGCTTGCCCAGGCAGACATGGCCTGCTACACATCCAAAGAAAGCGGAAGAAACAGAATCCATCTTTTTACCGATCAGGATCAGAACATCACAAAACATCAGACTGAAATGCAATGGGTCGCATCCATAAATTCCGCTCTGGAACAGGATCGATTTCAGCTGTACAGCCAGTGCATCATTCCTCTGGGTGTGCATAAAGATCACAAGCATCACGAAATTCTTCTGCGAATGGTTGACGAAGAAGGACAAATCATTGAACCGGATATATTCCTTCCTGCAGCAGACCGCTACAACATCATCAATAAAATCGATCGATGGGTGATCAAAAAAGTATTTTCAACTTTCAGCAGAATGCATTTTGAAAGCGAAAGAGAAATCATTTCCATCAATCTTTCCGGGCCAACTGTAAGCGATCCCAAAACACTTGAATTTATCCAGTCTCTGATACATGAATACCAGATCGATCCCAACCGGATCTGTTTTGAAATTACAGAAACTTCCGCCATCTCCAATCTGCATCAGGCATCCGAGCTGATCAATTCCCTCAAAGAAATGGGATGTTTATTTGCCCTTGATGATTTCGGCACCGGAGTTTCGTCTCTTTCTTATCTCAGAAATTTAAACATTGATTATGTAAAAATCGACGGGAGCTTTATTCGATCCATCAATTCCGATGCCATCTGCCTTGCAATGGTCAATTCCATTAAATCCATCAGTTCCGTTATGGGAATTAAAACTATAGCTGAATATGTAGAGAATAAAGAAATCCTTGACAAGCTCAATGAAATCGGCGTAAACTTTGCCCAGGGCTTTCATATAGAAACGCCAAAACCGCTTGTATATTCGTAATTATACGTACGGAATATTTCGAATCATTTTTCGATATTATCTCTTTGGTCTTTATATAAAGAATTTTTTTAGATTCTCAGCCTGAGTCTACTATATTTTTATACTCAATGCCTTAAAATAATCCTTTTGGTCTGGCAACTGTAAAATGACTATTTTTATTAAAAATTGCAAAAAATCATTTACATAATTGTTATTTAAGTATTCTTTAATGTGAAAGATAAACATTAATTTTGACGAAAATAAATCATATAAATCTTTCCATATGATTCATTTTTTGGTAAGCAAAGAAATGTCATTGTGTTTTAAATATTTACTTGAAGAAAACTTTTTCTCTGAATTGAATCAGAATATATTAATATAAAAATGAAAATTTCAAAATACATAGCAATCCTTATTCTTTCCATCTCAGGAATTCTCTCATGCACAAAGAAATTTCCAGACAACAATCTGCTCACCCTTCTTCTCCTTTTACAGGATACGGGTGTTGGAGTACCCGGCATTACCATAGGATCCAGCGGTGGTATGTTTGTTTCAGAACTGGGAACCACAGCCACTTTCACAGTTGTTCTGGATACAGCTCCTGAAGCGGATGTTTCTCTTTCTTTGAATGTTCCAGATACAACAGAAGGAACAGCAGCGCCGACAAATCTTACTTTTACTTCCTCTAACTGGAGTGTTCCCCAGACCGTAACGGTAACGGGAGTGGATGATGCCATTATAGACGGAAATATTGTTTTCAGCATCGATTTTGCAGCGGCCACCAGCACAGATACAGACTATAACGGCATTACTCCTCCGGCTATTTCGGCATTAAATATTGACAATGACGCCCTGGTAGGAACGGCTAATATTCTGGTCAATCCTACAGGAGGCCTTGTAACAAGCGAAGCGCCCACCACAGCCAGCTTTTCTGTTTTGATGCAGGCAGCTCCCGTTGCAGATGTAAAAAACTGTCTGGATGTGGATCTTCCGGCAGAAGTTGCCATTGTTGCAGGCGGCGGTGTCGTCGCCGATGCTACCTGTCCCGGCGGTTTTTCCATTACTTATACATCTGCGAACTGGAGTACGGCACGTACAGTTACCGTAACCGGTGTTGATGACGGCCTTCAGGACGGCCCCCAGCCCTTTACCGTATCTTTTGCAGCGGACACAGTAACATTGGATCCAAATTACAACAGTTTAACTCCTTCTTCAGTAACCGGAACCAATAATGATAACGATACTGTGGGAATTACAACCACTGTTCCTGTTTCAACTTCTGAAACCGGTACAACATCCACATTTACCGTTGTTCTGGATTCAGAGCCTACCGGTTCTGTTACTGTATCGCCTTCTTCGACAAATGCACTGGAAGGACTTGTAAAAACTCTTGCCGGAGACGCTTTCGCGGCTACGGCTATAACGCCTCTTACATTTACAGCAGGCGCCTGTCCGGCAACAGGGAACTGGTGTACACCTCAAACCGTTACAATTCGAGGACAGAACGATACACCTGCCTCAGTGGATGGAAATATTACTTATGACATTAATCTTACACCCGGCGGAGCCGATGCAAATTATTCAGGACTCGGCGTACAGACCGTAAGCATGACCAACAATGACGACGATGCTGCTGGCGTTACCGTTGTCGGAGGTCCCTTAAACGTCACTGAAGCAGGCCTTGGAACAAGTTATACAGTTGTTCTCAACACGCAGCCCACAGCCCTGGTTAAAGTCTGTCTTTCTATGAGCGATACAACAGAAGCGAATTTTGTTATTGCGGGAAATGTTCTTGCAGGCGATGCTGATTGTCCTCAGGCAAGACTGGAATTTACAACACTGAACTGGTCTACTGTCCAGACGGTAAACGTTGCTCCCATAGACGATAATATAAAAGACGGAGCGCAGGCCTTTAGTGTCGGCATGGCAACGGTAACAGCCGATGCACCTTATAATGCAATCACCATCGCTTCGCTTTCGGGAAGCACGGCGGATAATGAAGGAGCGGTCTCATACATAGTTTCCTCACCTGGAGGACTTTTAACAACAGAATCCGGGCATCAGGATTATTTCACAATTCGGTTATCTACAGAGCCTACAGCGCTTGTAAAAGTGTGTGTCGCCCTTGCGGCGGGAAGCGCTGGCGAAGTTCAGCTTGTTTCAGGAGCAGGACATTTACTGGGAATCGATGGTGATTGTTCAACGGGAGGCAGACTGGAATTCAGTCCCACCAATTGGTCCTCTGCCCAGCATGTTTATGTCCAGGGACTGGATGATTTTACCTCTGACGGAAATACTGCCTTTACAGTAAATTTAACAAAGGTTACAACAGATGTAAGTTATGCTGGTGCTGCGCTTGCAAATCAGACTGGAACCAATTATGAAAGCATAACAGCCCTTCCCTATTCTGCAGCAGCTACTGCTGATACTGATTCGCCTACAGATGTTTGCGCCTCCACCAGTATTCAGGATGATATTGTCAGTATGACCATTACGCAAATAAGTCCCACACAGATCCATGTAAATGTATTTTTTAATCCAACTTCTTTCGGAATTTATACTGAAACAGACGGAGTACATCTCAAACTATTCATGAACAATACTGCAGCGGGAACTTTTACAGAATTTGCAAGCTGGGTAATGCTTCCTGGAACAGACTTTACCCTTGATACATTGAACAGCAGATCCATTGTTTATACTCTTCCCCCCCTTCCAACAGGAACCCATTACATAAGGGCAGCGCTTATAGACAGGGGAGGTCCCACCGATACAATGACCGGTACCTGTGCCACGGGATCATCGGGTACCCTTGGAGTCAGTGACAGAGGTAATGACAATCTTGATGTGGGAATTATTGTGCCTTAATATTTTAGCTGTTTCGCCTGACTGCAAATTTTAAAAAATTTCCAATCAGGCGTATTTGAATCAAGCGGGTCAGTCGCTCAATTATATTTCAGCTTCAGAGTAAGATTCTTTTACAGATCTATACTGAAAAAGAATCTGTCAGGAAAATCCAATCCATTTCCTGTTTAAAAGGAATCCAAAAAGTACTTGTTCCGGGTACCTCAATTCCAAAAATGACCCAGTCTCTGTGATTTTATTAAATTTCACTTACAGGGCTATTTTCAGGAGGATATGAAATGCGTATTATTTTACTCGGAGCTCCCGGTGCAGGAAAAGGCACGGTTGCAAAACTCTTAACCGCCCATGACGGATCGGTTCAAATCTCAACAGGCGACATTTTAAGAGGCGCCGTAAAAGCAGGAACAGCACTCGGAAAAGAAGCAAAAGGCCACATGGATTCAGGCGGACTCGTACCCGACGAACTTATCATGAATATCATGGGAGAGCGTCTCCAGGAAGACGACTGCAAAAAAGGATTCTTACTGGACGGATTTCCAAGAACCATCCCCCAGGCGGATGCACTTGGCGAGATGCTCGATAAACTGAATATCAAGCTTGATCTTGTGGCAAATATTGACGTGCCCCGCGATGTAATTCTTGACCGTCTTACAACCAGAAGAACCTGCTCCAATACTGACTGCCAGGAAATCTACAATGTAAAGAGCAATCCTCCCGCAGAAGGCGATAAGTGCAAGAAATGCGGAAGCCCTGTCATCCAGAGAGCAGACGAAACTGTAGAAGCCATCAATAAGCGCCTTGATGTTTACAATGAAAAAACAGCTCCTCTTGCAGGATACTATGAAAAGAAGGGAATGCTTCTTACTATAAAAGAAGCTTCCAGTGACGGAGTTCTAAAAGCAATTGTTGACGGAGTCAACGCAAAGTAATTCATTTTAATGACTTTGCTACTCAGCAAAAAGGCGGCTTTTGGGGCCGCCTTTTTTATTTTACAGCTGAATTGAGCAAATACCGCTTATTTTGATTCAACCGGATCATTCCATTTTTTCCTTATTGTTTTATAAAACAAAATCGTTTATCCTGAAATGATTTTATTCAATCCCAATCAGATCTATCAACGTTGATATATATGATAAAAAGCATAATTATTTTTATATCGTAGACTTGCTTCAGAAGAAGCGCTTTATATTTCTGCCTGTGAGTTAAAAAATCCTTTCTTAAATTTTCAAAAAACCATGCGCCTTTCTTCTGTCGAAAAACAATTTTCAAAACATTCTTCTTTTTATGATCAAAATGCGGATTTGCAGAAGAAAGCAGCGAATACCCTGATCGATATTATCAATCCTGAAATAATTATTTCAGATGAGCCCATTCTGGAAATTGGATGCGGAACGGGTCTTTTTAGCGAAAAGCTTGCAGGAAAATTTTATGAAAATAAAATTATATTTACAGATATTTCTGAAAAAATGCTTTCAATCTGCCGGACAAAAATAACAGATCAGTTTCCTGAATCCAAAAATTTCAGTTTCAAAATTCTTGATGCAGAAAAAATCAATTCTTCCTCCGAATTTTCCCTGATCGTTTCCGGTTTTGCCTTTCAGTGGTTCTTTAATATAAAATCTTCATTAAAAAAAATCATCAATGCATTAACGCCCGGCGGATTTTTAATTTTTTCACTGCCTGTTGCTGGCAGTTTTCCGGAATGGGAAAAAGCCTGCAGAACACTCGGTCTGCACTTTCCGGAAAACCAGCTCCCCGGCATCAAGGAGATCGAATCTGTCTGCAGTAAGGGGCTGAGTTTGAACATTTTTCAAAACAGCGTCAAAATCCAGTTCCCTTCCTCTCTGGATTTTTTCCGAAGCCTGAAAAAAATCGGGGCGAGTTATACGAAAGACGGTTCGCGTATGTCCGCATCAGATTTTAAAAAATTGATCCGCCATCTTGACAGGACGAGCCCCGAACCATTTCAGATTACCTATAAAATTGCATTTATTAAAATGCAGAAAACGCAATAAAATGCGCTCATGTTTATTCTGCAGATCTAAAAATTAAAAATGAGTCCTTACCGAAAACATTCAGTTTATGATAAATATCTTTTCCCGGACAAAATAATTTTTATTTACATATAATCAGAAGCCCCGATGATAAATATCATGCAGGATGAAATTCAATATTCGCACAGACAGGCGCGGAAAGTTCCTGTTATCCTGGAACTCATCGTGCGTCTGGGCGGCTCTTTGAGCCTCCGTGAAAATCTTGCCCGATGCCTCGGAATGACCTTTGCGTTTTTATATTTTCTTATTTTATTTATTCCTGCTCTGGATTTTTCTGCACAGATTGAATTTCGAAATCCAGCCCTTGCAGAGGGACAGATTTATGACTCTCGCAACGATAGAGTAGGTTCCGACTGGAGAATCTATGTTTACCGGTATCTTTTTGTGTCAGAAAATGGTAGGGAGTATTACGGAGAATCTTACTCAAACCAACAGCTGAATGAATCACTGCCTGTTGCAATTGAATATATTTCCGACAGACCCGAACGCTCACGCATCAAAAATACATCCACCTCAAAATTTTTTACAGAAGCGGATTCAGAATGGCCGCCATTGTTTACAATTGTGTTTTCTGGATTTTATATTTTTTTCGCTCTCATCTTTTATTCGGCATTTCTTCTCGGCCGGAAATCGTCCCGGATCCGGAAGAAAAAGACTCTCCTTGAGCTGAAATACGGAAGAACGCCTTCTGCTGACGAATCTTTTCCAAAAGAGGAGGAAGCTGAGGGAGAGGAACAGACTTTTCCAGAATTTTCTGACAGCAGCCGTACAGATTCCTTTGTGATTCACGATTCAAATGAGATCAAACCTCATTCCTTCATCGTATCTCTCATTTCAATTTTACTTGCACTGTTTCAAAATGCAGTAAAAATATTTATCCTTGCGGGGATACCTGTATTTCTCATACTGATTTTATTATCTGCTTCCGGACTTCCTCTAACTGCTGCAGACCCGGTATTAAAACCGGTAGATAAATTTATTTTCACTAAAATTGAAAACCGTCCCATGTCCTACGATACATTTAAAAAATTCACACCGGAAGATCCCTGGCCTCTGGAAATTTATCTTTTTAAAAGCAATGAAATGATACCGCTTGATGAAGGCTCAGAAGTAAAAGAAGGCGATGTAATTCAGCCGTATTATAACTTAAAGGAATCCCGAAATCTTGTTCTTTTTTCCGTAGATGGGAACCGGAACATTTCTCATCTCATGCCGCAGCTCAGAATTAAAACCGCTCCTTTGTTTCAGGACGGCAGAAGTAACTTTCCTTTCAGCTTTAAACTGGATGATGCTCCAAATTATGAAGTCTTCTTTTTATTTTCATCAGAAAATCCTTTTCCCGCAGCTATTGCTGATGATATTATCAAATACCACCTTGATGAACTTCTTCAGGAAGATCACCGTTCTGTAATATCCGATGATATTGAAATTTACAGAATCATGCTGATAAAAACGCAATAGATACAATTTTTCTACTCTATAGCAATTCAACTTTCCTGCATTTTGAAATTTTAATTTTTTACCAGGTTCGGAATACACTGTCAATATCATTGCGATTCTTTTGCAAGATTATCGCATATTAAAGCTGCTGAAAGTCTGAGAATACATACCGATTCTGTTATTTTTATAAATAATGAATGTTTAATTTTAGTTCAAAT
>JAOUOA010000013.1 GCA_029880625.1 Spirochaetia bacterium | reverse complement strand
GCTGATTCCCTCCTGCGATAGTCCCCGGAGCAATTCCTGATGATTTAACGCATTTGCGAAATACAGTTTGCGCATTTTCTGGAAGTTCAATTATAAATTCATTGAAAAAAGGAGAATCAGGATAACGCAGACGAACGGAAGATCCCATGAGAAGTTTTTTACCGTAAGCGGCAAACCGCGCCGATCTTTCAGATGCGCGTCTTAATCCAGCCTTCCCCATTGTACTTAAATATATTGTCGCTCGTAGGGCCATGAGTCCCTGATTTGTACAGATATTGGAAGTGGCTTTTTCTCGTCGTATGTGCTGCTCTCTGGCGGCAAGGGTTACAACAAAAGAACGCCTTCCTTCTGAATCGACGCTCTCGCCAACAAGTCTTCCTGGCATATTCCTGACATTCTTCATGGAAGATCCAATAAAACCCAGCCAGGGGCCTCCATAAGATAGAGGAATTCCGAAACTCTGCGCTTCCCCGCATACGATATCGGCCCCCAGAGAACCCGGAGAGCGAAGCAATGCAAGAGACTGGGCTTCCGTTACAACAACAATGACCATAATATTCGGACCGGCTTCTTTTTTAATAGAATCAATCTCTTCGATTATACCGGAATAATTCGGAGACTGGATGACAACAGATGCTGTATCTTCGTTCAGAAGCCTTTTCAGATCGGGCAAGGAAACTTTTCCGTCTTCGCCTGTCGGCAGCATTTCAAATTCAAAAACATCTGTATCTCTGTAAGTATTCATGGTTTCAAGATATTCAGGATGAATTGAATCGGAAAATAGCACTCGATTTTTCCGGCTGATACGAATCGACATAAATGCAGCTTCGAGCATAGCCGTGGAACCGTCATAAAGCGAAGCATTGGACACTTCCACTCCCATAAGATCCGCCATCATGGACTGAAATTCATACATTGCCTGAAGCGTTCCCTGACTTACTTCGGGCTGGTAAGGAGTATATGCCGTTAAAAACTCTCCTCGCGAAGTTAAAGGATCTATGATAGAAGGGATATAATGATTGTGTCCATTCCCTCCCATGAAACTGCAATGGATCTCAGCGCAGGATGAATCAGACTTAAATCGATTTCGAATCTCAAGTTCAGACATCGGCTTCGACAAAGAAGCAGAAGTCTGCTTTAAAAGATTTTTCGGTATGGAGCGGAAAAGATCATCAATGGATTTTAAATTTAATTCTTCCAGCGCCTGCTGTTTTTCTTTATCAGACACTGGAATGTATTTGAGCGAATTTGAAATTTCCATAAATAATTTACCTCAGCACAAAATCCAAAAGATTTTCTGTTCTTTCAGCCCAGACTGCCGAGATATTCATCATATGAAGAAGCATTCATCATTGATTTAAATTCATCTTTATTCGCATCTTTAATTTTAAGCATCCAAGATCCCATAGGATCTGAGTTGATTTTTTCAGGATTTTCTTTTAATCCTTCATTAATAGAATCCACAACTCCGCTTACCGGGCTGTAAAGATCTTCAGCTGCTTTAACGGATTCAATTGTTCCAAAAGATTTTCCTTTTTGGATTTCCGTTCCGGGCTCTACAAGATCCAGATAAACAATGTCTCCTAGATGATTCTGTGCATAGTCGGTAATTCCAACGGTAATCACTCCGTTTTCTTCTTTTGCCCATTCATGCTCTTTTGTATAAGAATAACCTTCAGGTGAAGCCATTTAACTCCTCCGCTAATTTAATTTTTCCAGATTTTTTGTGATCCATTTCTTGTAAATCATAGTTATACGGCAGAAATCCATTATGAGAGATTATTTTGTTTTTTTTCCTGCTGTTCCTTTCACAAAGGCGCCTTTTGTAACTTCTGCAGATATTTTTTTATTCCTGATCTCAATGAATACAGTTGTCCCTGCCCTGAAATAATCAGAGGGTAAATATGCTGTACCGATTCCCTTTTTTAACGTTGGGGAATGAGCGCCTGATAAAACTTTTCCGATTGGATCTCCATTTTCAGAGTAAATATCATAGTTTTCGCGAGGGATTCCGTTTTCCTTCAGTATAAATGGGCATACCTTATAATCCGGCCCCTTTTTTTTCTGTTCTATAATCTTTTCATACTGTGGATATGGGATCTCTTTTTCTTTTACGATCCATCCAATTCCGCTCTCAACAGGAGTCCTTTCCTCATTGAGTTCATGACCGTAGAGAGCATACATTGATTCCAGGCGCAGAATATCTCTTGATGCAAGTCCGCAGGGAAGGATTCCTGAAGACTTTCCGGCTGAAAGCAGGCCATCCCATATTTTCAGACCTGCTCCGGGAGAAGAATAAATTTCAAATCCATCTTCGCCCGTATACCCTGTTCTACTGACCCGAATTTTTTCATTTAAGAATTCGTAATCTTGAAAACGATAATAGTTCAAATCAGAAAAATCAATCCCTGTATATTCTGAAAATATTTTTTCGGCAAGAGGCCCCTGCAGTGCAATCTGATTCCAGAGATCGCTTTCGTTTACAATTTCAGAATCCCCTGGAGTTAATCTGATGAAATACTCATAAACTTTTTCATAGTTCGACGCATTGGAAACGACAAAGTAGTCATCATCAGAAATTTTATAAATTGTGATATCATCAACAAGACCGCCGGCCTGATTCAGCACCGCATTATAATGAATTTGGCCATTTTCAAGATCAGAAACTCTGTTGCATGTAAGGCCATCAAGAAACTTCTTCGCCCCCGGGCCTCTGACGGCCAATTCCCCCATATGCGAAACATCAAAAATACCGGAATGCTTTCGCACAGACTCATATTCTTCAATAATAGATGCATAGCGAACAGGCATTTCCCATCCTGCGAAAGGCACCATGTGCCCTCCAAGAGATTTATGCCGTTCGTTCAGGGGCGTCTTAAGAAGATGCATCCGGCCAATATTTCCCGGGGCCTGAAAAAATAAATCAAAATTACTCAAGAATCGTGGAATTGTAAAAAAAATAATATCTGATTTTTTTATATCCTGGTATTATTACTTATTCACTCCACATCTGTGGAAAATTACTTTATATATTTTATATAATTCTTTCCTAATTTTTTTTTCTCCATTTTTTTTATTTCACGCTATTTTTGTTTTGACCGGCCAGAGAACCTTTCAAATAATCGCAAACTCTCCCATGCATCCGAATCAAAAAAATTATCGGCATTGCATCATTTTTAAGCAAAAGGAGCTTTTTGAGGACTATATGAATGAAAATTTACAAAGTGGGATACAGGAACATCCGGGAAATATTTCATCGCCGGGGAGAGCTGCTGCAATGATAGACAAATATTATACCGGTGGCGAAACAACATGCAGGATCTGCGGCAAGAAATTTGACAAGCTTTTTCAAAATAACACATGCAAAAGCTGTCTGATCGATTCATTTTCCAGAGTAAAAAAAATAATTGATATTTACCGTACCGGTTACGGCGAAAATTCATCAAAAAAATACAGAAAAAACAATTAAGTCGGATTTAATATATTATTATATTCTAAAACAAATGAAATTATAATAATATAAAAAAAGGAACCATCTACACGGAGAATTAAATGGGAGAAACTACAGACAAGATCCTGAAAAACAGCATTTCTGAATTAAAATACGCATTTATTGCGACAGTTACTGTTTTATGTCTATCATTTGCTATTTACTCTTTTCTTCCTGCTATAAGAACTTTTTTCTCCCAAAAAGATTCTGCAATTTCTCATGAAAGAATTTATTCGAGCAATGCCTTTGGTGGAGAAATAACATATAAGCTTGAGAACAACATAGATGATTCTTTAAAAAATAAGAAAATTAATGACCTGGAACAGGACCTGCAAATTCTTTCCCGCCGGTTTATGAGAGGCCAATTTGAACTTCTTTCCATTCCCGGAAGCTCTGACACCATCGAAGTAAAAAAAATAACACTGTACAAAGATCAGTTTGAATATAAAATTTCAAAGAACCTTGATACCGTTACTCTTAAAATCATATCAAGGAACCCTGCAGCTGTTAATGCATTGAAAAGCTATTTGAAACTGATGGAAACAAGCTGGCATCCTGATTTATAAAACCGGCCTTTTTATAGAGATTCTTTAAAAAAAGATCCTTTGAACGTTTCTTTTGCAGCACCTCGTAAAAAGACAATATCTTTTGAACGGTCCCATTCTACCTCAAGAGTTCCGCCCAGAAGCTGAATTTGATTTTTTAGAGGTCCTTTTTTTTCCAGAACAGATGCTACCAGCACGGCACATGCGCCGCTTCCGCATGCTTCAGTCTCTCCTGAACCTCTCTCAAAGGTTCTCTGGAAAAAAGTTCCATCCTCTTCTATGGTAACAAACTCAACATTGGTTCTTTCAGGAAAAGAAGGATGCCTTTCAATCCAGGGCCCAATTTCGTTTACAGGAAAATGCCGGCTGTTTTCCACGAATATTACACAGTGAGGATTCCCCATGGACACCAATGTTCCAAAAAGATCAGGAATTCCGCTCCATTCCTGTTTTTTATCCTGATCTGAAAGCACAGGAATCGAAATAAAGGGTCCCTGGCGATTCCCCTTTTCGTATGATTTTTCAGGTAGAAAAGGAATCTGTTCTGCTTCAAGAAGCGGTTTTCCGATACCCACCTCGACCAGCGCTTCGAAATCATTCAGAACTTTGAGAATCTTTGTTTCGTGTACCCCTGAATCACTTTCTAGCAAAAATTCTTTTTCTCCAAATTTTTTAAAAATAAAAAAACCAATACAACGAAGAGCATTACCGCACATTCCCGAGGGACTTCCGTCAGAATTCCACATTTTCATTTTAGCGATTCCACGATTTGATGGAGTGATAAGGACCAGTCCATCCGATCCAATCCCCGTTCTCCGATTTGACAGGTTTATAATATCATGAACGGAAAAATCTGGCTGGGCCTGATCCAGGCAGTCAATATAAACATAATCATTTCCAGTACCGGCCATTTTTATAAAATTTATTTCACTCATATTTTTCTCAGAAATCTGTATGCGACATATTTTTTTATTATAATATCATCAATCGCATTATAGACATAAAAGTAAATAAAAAAAAATTCAGCTTATTGAAAAGGGCGGTACGATTTAAATACTGGCAACGATTAATATATATGACAATAAAATCAATTGAACAAAAACTATACGCGAAGAAAGAAATTGTTGAAGATGCATATTTTCATTACAGCCAAACCCGGGACATGAAACAATTCATGGAAACAGCTGCTCCCTACATTCTTCATTTTATAAAAAAAAATCTTTGCCGCGACGAAGATATTGCATGTGATTTTTTTCTTCATTTCTATGAAAACTCAAATAAATTCATGGAAAAATATGAAGCTAAAAAAAGCAGCCCAGTTGCCGCATTTCTTTTAAGATATTTAAAAAACGAGTTTTTGAATTTTATCCGAAAAATAAGAAATCAGAATTTTACCGAATTAACCGGCATGGAAATCATTCTGTCAAATACCCCAAGCGCATGTTCTTCAAAAAATATTGGCGATCGAATTCAAATCGAGTCTCTGCATGTTGAGCTGTCCAGACTTCCCCTCAAGATAAGGCTTCCTCTGAAAATGTATTATGGAATTGATCTGAATCTCAAGGAATTGGATTTTCTTGCAAATACAGTCAACAATCCCCAAAAAACTATCGCCTTCTTAAAGCAGTACGGCCTTAAGAAGGAAAAAGTTCATACACGTCAGGTCGCACTGATAAACAGGGCTGCTCGTTTAAATTATTTAATTCAGAAAGGAAATGAGAATAAAACAAAACTGCGCCGATGGTTTTTTTTGAAAAAACAGACAGAGAACCGCCTCAAGAAAGTTCTCCCTGTAACGTCGTTGAGTGAACTGTCGATCATTTTCGGAATCAATAAATCTTCAATGGCAAGAAGACTTAAAAGAGCGCTGAGATCCCTTGAAAAAAAAGAAAAAGAGGTTATGGACAGCTATGAAGAAATCATATAATCATTTAAAATCAGGAGTCCCTGATTCTTCAGACTCCCGCTCGTTAACCGTATTTTCAGAACTGATAGACCTTCCAGGAGGTCACATTATTCTGGAAGTTACATCCAGCAATGATTCCTACCATCTGAAAATTGAAAAATCACGAAAAATCTCGATCCAATTAAAGATTTCACTTTACATAAATGACTGCATTATGAATACTTTCATCCTGGATAATGACATTTCTGTAGATTTATCTTCCATGCCCAGCGGCAGATATCGAGTAAATCTGGGAAAATACAGGTCATTTCAATTTACACTATCGAGATGAAAGTAAAGATAACAAAAAAAGGCGAAGTAAATATTGTCAGAGTTGAAGGTGCAATCAAATCTGGGGATGAATATGAACTGGCTGAAAAAATGGAAGCCTATATCATACCGGGAGTTGCTCCTAAATTTATCATTGATCTGAAAAAAGTTCCCTTTATCAATTCAGCAGCTCTTGGCCTTTTTTTAAACCTTCATAAGCATGCCTATGAGCTTAAGGGAAGGATGGTTTTTGCAAGCTTGAATAGCGATGTTGAAAACCTTATGGAAATCACCAAACTTTCAGGCGTTTTTGAAATTTTCAAGAATGTCGATGAGGCCATGGAAAGTTTCGATTTTTAATTAAAAATCAGTCCTCTTTTATATAAAATTCCCCGGTTTCAGGGTCATAATACAATTTTCCTTTTGATTTTTTTAATTCATCACTTTTATGAAAATCCTGTTTGGCGCCGGCGTCTGATCTGGGGTTGATTTCTTTTTCTTTCTGCCTTCCGGAGAGATGATCAAAAAATGAGTCCTGCCCTTTATTTTTAACGATGATTTTCATGAAACGTTTCTGAAGCGGAGCCTTCTGGTGAATTTCTGAAAAGCCGATTTCTGATCCAATCACAAATTTTGTATAAAGAATTCCTCCGAGCAGACCACCCAGGTGGCCCATATGCGAAATCATCTCAAAGAATCCAAAAACCTGCGCTGTAATGGAAAAAATCACAAACCCTATAGCGGCAGTCCTCAACCTCATCGGAATGAAAAATAAAAGAACCATGGAATTTGGATAAAAAATAGCCATACCGCCAAGAACTCCCAGGACAGCGCCAGATGCTCCTACAGTCATCCCGTAGATTTGTTCATCCATAAAAAGCGATGACAGGACAACAAATAAGGAGCTAGCGGCGCCGGAAATAAAATACAGCCAGGCATACCGGCTTGACCCAATTGTCCTTTCAAGCGGCATACCCAAACTCCAGAGAGCTGTCATATTTACGAATAAATGAATTAAAGGAAAAAAAGGAACTGCCGGATTGCCGTGGAGGAACATGCTGGTAATCGGCTGCCACCAAGCACCATTCCAGAAATCATGGGGAATCAGACCAAAGGTTCTGTAAAGATCCTCAACATAATAATAATCATAAATAAAAATTAAAACCAGATTTAAGACTGCATACACTGCAACATTCAAAGCTATAATAAATATGGTAACTACGGGTTTTCGGTCCGGGGATCTTTCCTGCATGATTCATACAGCGAAATTAAAAACCAGGTATGACGTCCAGATCTTTTATCAAAAAATTCCCGGTATCCTTGCGCCGCATTTTAAGCAACGGTCTTTTTCCATCCGGATCTCTTTTACATAAAACCCGTCCCGTTCAATCACAGGCTTATTGCATTTCGGACAGAGGGTCATTTCACCTTCATGATTGCTTAAATTTCCTGTATAAGGGTACTTCAGACCGCTTTTCAGAGCAAGATTCCTTGCACGAATCAGGGTTTCCAGAGGAGTTCTCTTTTTATCCATCAGTTTAAAATCCGGATGGAAAGCGGTAAAATGAATCGGAACATCCGCACCCAGATGCTCGTAAATCCATTCAGTCATTTCTCTAATTTCACGTTCAGAATCATTCGCATCCGGGATAATTAAATTTGTAATTTCAAGCCATACATTGGTTTCGTTTTTAATGTACTCAAGAGTATCCAGAACCGGAGCCAATCTGCCCGAACAGAAATTTTTATAGAAACTTTCACTGAATCCTTTCAGATCTACATTAGCTGCATCCATATATTGATAAAATTCCTTTCGCGGTTCCGGACTTACATATCCTGAAGTTACAGCTACAGTTTTCAGATTCCTTTTCCGGCACTCCTCTGCAGTATCGACTGCATACTCATGGAAAATAATGGGATCGTTATAGGTAAAAGCGACACTTTTTGCGCCTGAATGGACGGCATATTCCGCAATGGAAACAGGATCTTCGCTTCCTGCAAGGCGGTCCAGCTCTTTCGAACGTGAAATATGCCAGTTCTGGCAGAAACCGCAGGATAGATTACAGCCTGCGGTACCGAAAGAAAGAACTCTGGAACCTGGAAGAAAGTGATAAAGAGGTTTTTTTTCTATGGGGTCGACGGCAAGACCTGAGTTTTTACCGTAAGCGCCAAGATAGATTTTTCCGCCTTGATTAAAACGAACATAACAGAGCCCCCTCTGTCCGTCTTTTAATCTGCATTCTCTGGGACATAGATCACACTGAATTCTCTCATGATCCAGCTTATGAAAAAATCTTCCAGGATGAAGCGCATCCATACTGAATCCTTTCATGCGAAAAAGAAAATGTCCACTTTAATTTTTGAAATCCATGAATATTTTTAAGATTTTCTTCTTACTTTTTTCCTGTTCATGTAAAATCATTGACTGAATTTCTGATCCCATTAAAATACCGGTATGGAAACTGTAAGAGAATCCGCTGTTGCAGGCAGTTTTTATCCTGATGAAAAAAAACATCTGGCAGATCTGGTGGATTCCTATCTTTCAGGAGAAGACAAAAAAAATCCTTTGCCGGAAGCCATCATAGTGCCCCATGCAGGATATATGTATTCCGGCGCAGTTGCAGGTAAAGGATACACTTCCATAAAACAGTTAGACATCAAAAACATACTCATCATCGGACCTGCACACCGAGTTTATGTAAATGGTCTTGCAATTCCCGACTGCGATGCATTTGTAACTCCTCTTGGAAAAATTTCTGTTAATAAAGAGCTTTATCCTGAATTGGTGAAACTGCCTTTTATCAGCATCAATGATGAAGCACATAAGGATGAACATTGTATTGAAGTTCAACTCCCTTTTCTTCAGAGGCTTTTTACATCCTTTCAAATCATACCCGTCCTTGCAGGAAATGCAGATGAAGAACAAATCCAGACACTGTTTGATCTTACGTCGGGAAAAATTGATCTGATCATTGTCAGCTCTGATCTGAGTCATTACAACAGTTATGAAACAGCAAAAAATTTAGACAGGAATGCTGCAAATTCTATTGAAGCCCTTGATCCTTTCTCCCTGGAATCAGAACAGGCATGCGGATCCAGACCCATCAAAGGTCTCCTTTTATATGCAAAAAGGGCAGGGCTCAAAGTAAAAACCCTGGTTCTGCAAAATTCTGGAGATGTCAGCGGAAGCAGATCAAGCGTGGTCGGATACGGTTCTTTTATCTTTTATAAACATTCATAAGGTATATTTTAGAATCCATCAACTCAACAAACACTTCTCTGAAGCAGGAAAAAATTATGATCCCTGGACTTACTGAAAATGTGAAAAGATATTTACTGGAACTGGCAAAAAACAGCATCACAAACGCTGTCCAAACAGGAACAAAATTAAAACCAGAAAAGATTGCGGAACAGGGGATCTATCAGCAGATCATTCCATCTTTTGTTACATTAAAAATCAATCATGAACTCCGGGGATGTATTGGTTCGCTATCAACTCAGAAAGATTTAATTTCCGATATTTCAGACAATGCATTCTCAAGCGCTATGGAAGATCCCAGATTTCCTCAATTAACCGAAAAAGAATTAAATCTAATAAAAATTGAAATCTCTCTTCTATATGATTTTCATGAAACGGCGAATGAAGGTAGAGAACATCTCATCCAGACTCTTCAGCCGGGGGTTAGCGGATTAATTATCGAAGAAAATCATCGTAGAGCGACCTTTCTTCCTTCTGTATGGGACATCCTTCCAGAAGCGGAAATGTTTCTTGCAAGACTTCTTGTAAAAGCCGGTCTTCATGAAAACTACTGGAGCGAAAATATTCGAATAACTTTATATAGAACAGAATCTTTCTGATTTTTTCAGTACTGTCAATTATTACCAACATCTGAAATTCTGCAATTTTGGAGCAAAGGAAGAATGATCAACCTTTTGAAATTTACTTGACATACCGGCCAATCTCCTATTTCATGTCTGTACATGTCATTAAAAAACGGTAATCTCAGTTTCGGTTCCGGTCAGGACAATCCAGACGGTCTTCAGCTGAAACTTATGTTTGATGAAGACACAAAAACTGTCTATGGCGAGTACCGATGCCCCTTAAAATTTCAGGGTGAACAGGATAAGGTTCATCCAGGGATCCTTTCAATTATTCTCGACGAAATTATGTCAAGAATTAATGAGGCGATGAACTTTGATACAGTAACCGGTGAACTTACCATCCGATACCTTCAGCCTGCAACGGTTGATGAAAACCTGCACCTGAGAGGCTGGTTTGTAAAAAAGAATCGGCGAATTGTAGAAAACCGGGCTGAAATTGAAAACGAAATTGGAAAAATTGTTGCCCGCGGTAAGGGTAAATACATCGAAAGAGAAGAATCCTAAATTAATCTCTTTGATAATTTTTCTGATATTGACTTTTCAGCATTCTTAACAAAGCCTTCCAAAATTTTTTCATCCAGATTTTTCTTTTTCAATTCATTTTGAATCAGAACGAATTCATCCTCAAGGGAAATTTTCAAAATCCCGGGATCATCAGAACCAATGACCAGATCCAGATCGTTTTCAATAAATCTCCATAAAGGAAGATCATGAACTTTAATATTTGCAATTCTCTGATTTGATGTAGGACAGACTTCGATTACACTGTCTGTTTTTTTAATTTTTTCCATGGCCCAGTTCTGAAAAATCCGCGTTTTCTCTACTGTTTTGTCATCATAATGTATGATGACTTCATCTTCTGGCATTTTCTCAATTGTGTTTCTTTCAGCCTGTAATTCATCCAGATTCAGCGAATATCCAAAATCCTTTAATTCACATTCATACTGAAATAAAAACTCAATATGGCTTATTCTCTCTTTTTTATGCTCTTTAATATTGCGCCCTGAATACAGGGACGGATCAATTCCGAGGGCAATTCCGTGACCGAGTCTGTGGCAGCCCATTAGAGCAGACTCAAGAACCCATCTGGATGCAGACTCAACGCTTTTATCTGAAAAACTCTCTCCAACATGGTAAAGTACAGCCAGAGACGATTCAGGAAAAGCTTCATTCTCTTTTAAAACATTCTGTACAAATGAATATTTTTCAGAAGGCGGAAATCCTTCTTCCTTCGCGCAAAAATCAATTGCAGTCAGTTCTTTCTTCACGGATGGATTCACTGACTGCAGATGCTTTAAGATTCCATAGCGGGATTGATAAAGACCTTCTTCTCGATTTAAAGAAACGGCCAGTTTTAAAGGGGCATCCAAAGGCCTAACTCTGTTTTCTGATGCAATGGCTTCGCAAAGAGCGCCTACCTTTTCAGAAAACGCTTCCGGCGGATCAAAAGGAGAAAAAAGCATCCGAAGTTCTGAATATCCCTTCATTCGTCCGGAAACGCGTTTTAAAATTTCCTGAAGTTCTTCCGGCTCTGTTGAAGAAAGCGCTATCACCAGATCAAATGATGTCTGAAACCTGCTGAAATTTCCCGACGAAAGATAATAATAATACTTCTCAAGACGTTTTCTCGAATGATCTGATTTTTCAAACAGTCCGCTCAGATCAGGATCAGAAAAATATGATTTTTTAAATGACTCGGTAAAAATGCTCCAGCGGGGTTTATTCCGGGAGTAAAGATAATAAAGGTCGTCAAGCAGAAGAGATCCGTAAAGATGCGCATGAAGTTCTGTGTCGCTCATTAAAATCAACGCAGTTTTCTGTTTGCAAGCTCAATCCGGATAATTTCTGCGAAATCAGAATCTTTATCATAATCCATATACAATCTCTGAATCTCATTTTCTCTTTTTTTCTGAATTTCTTTTCGCAAAGCTTCCAGTTCTCTTCTGTAAAGTTCGTTTTCAAGAATTTCAATTACTTCAGGATAATCTGAGATTGTTTTTCTGAAAAGCTGTATCTGCTCCCGGATTAAAGAACTGTCCCATTTTCTGGAACGGCTTTTCATTGCCTCGAGATAAGCTGGCGTAATAAAAAATTCACGTAAATCTTCTTTCTTTTCCTGAATTACATTTCTTTCTGAAATCATGTCCTGATCGTTTCCTTAAGATATTGTTACAGTAAATCCTAAAATCTTTTTTTGTCAAAAATATCAAAAAAATAATCCTCTTTTTCATAGGTCAATCCCCGGTTCGGATACGCCTGTTCATAAAAAAGAGCGGCAAGTACTTCGAATTTTTCATCATATTCCAGATGATTTTCTTCCCAGTAAATATTCCGCATCTTAATTAAATAGGAAACTGTTTTGTCCGATGCCGCAAATTCTATAGAACGTAAATTCATATTCCGAATCAGCCAGTTCAAATTCCAGGTCTGAAAAGGCCCCAGAAATTCAAGAGCTGCAATTGTTGGTTCATACTCAAGGAGGACTTCGCAAAGATAAAAAATCTTTTTCAGGTTTTCCTCAGGACTTTCGTCCATCTCTCTGTAAAGGCGGGAATTGGTTTCATATAAGTTCATGATATTTCCGTAGGAATCAATAATATCTGAAATTTTTCCCGGGTTATCATTCATAACAGTTATGAGATCAAAAAATGCATCCTCATCCATGTGTTTTTTCAGGAATGGAAACTGATCAGGATCCTGAATTTCCGGATCAAGAAGAGGGATGTAGAGATGTCTGGTTTCTACATTGAACCTGGATTCTTTAGGAATATAATATTCAATCCGAACCGGTTCTCTGTAATAGTTTTCTATTTCACCATCTGGAATGTCAGGATCTTCAACAAGCGATTTGAGTTTTTTTACATCGTCTGTAACAACTTTCTTGCCGCCAAGCCGGACTCCTGCTTTCTGAATTTTTTTCAGTTCTGACCGGCTGGCAAGATCGCGAGACTTTAACGCTGCCTCGCTGGAAGAAACCTGATCCATATCTTTGAAAGGATCTCTTCTCTTTCTTTTTGGTTTTGTGTGATCCAGTTCCGGATTTGCTACATTCTGTTTCTGAACGGTTTCTGCTGGATCTGAATCAGAAGTTTCAATGGATGGCGTATCCTTATCAGTTGAATTCTGATCTTCGGATAGTTCAGAATTCATTGCAAGTATATCTTCAAAAAGATCATCTACGGAGCTGTCTGTATTCTCATTTTCTGCCAATTTATGACCTCAAGCTCTTCAATTATCGGTTAAATACATCTGTTTTAATATCTTATTCATTTTATGACTGCATACAAGATTAAAAAATCTGTTTCTTTCAAGGCTGTTTTTGTCTGTAGACTGCCTCCATTTGCTTAAGGAGGATTGGATCTTTAATATTTTTTTTAGATTTTTGTAAAATCTTGATTCCGTATGCTGAATCAATTTCTATCATTGAATTCAAAGCTTGGACTCTAACTTCAAAATTTTCACCCGGGTTTTGAAATATCTTCTGAAGTACTGAAAGGAAAATAGTATTTTTCATATTCCCCATACTGTGGACGATTTCCAGACGGATTTTCTGTGATGTTTCTTTTTCAATTGATTCAATCAGCGCTTTTGCAGTATTTTTTTCAAAAGTAACGCCTGCGGCAAGAGCCGCTTTAAGTCTGAGAGATTCATTTTTATCATTCAGCAAAATTTCGGATATTCCACTGCCGCCCCCGCCGTTTTTTACAGACATTAAAAAATCCAGTCCAGTATTTTTTAATGATTCATCTGATTCAGTTTCAAGCTGATTTGAAATATACACTGCAGAATGAAGATCCTTCATCAATTGTGCGGATAAAAAAGCAGCTCTTCGGACTGTGGCGGAAGGATCGGAAATCCCTCTGTGAATCATATAGGTATGCTTTCGCCACTGATGCTGCGCTACCATTTGAATCACACGGGCCCTTACCTCATTATTTTTATCAAGACTGAAACGGCGTAAGATAAAATCCGTATATTTTTCGTTTGAAGCAAGAGCCTCCATGGCATAAATGCGAATCGACTTATTCTCATCGTCAAGAAGCTTCACCATGAACGGAAGAAGCCTTTTGTCCTGCATCCGTTTGGTTGCTTCAAGCGCATACATCCGGTAAATCGGCCTTTCTTCATTAAAAAGACGGATAAAAACCGGCATCATAACATCATTCTCCATTTTTGCAGCAGTATCAAATAGTGCGAATCGCACCTGCATGGATGGATGCCTTCCAAATCGGGAAAGAGTATCTGACATTTTCTGTTCCTGCCAGAATAAAATCAGCTCAAAGCATTCTTTAAGGATATCTTCAGGAAGGTCGTATCTCATGTACTGGTCCAGAATATTATGCCAGTCAGGCAGGTGGCTTTCAAGGTTTTCTCCGTAAGCCTGAAGAACTTTTATAACCGCTCGATGATCATCATAGTTAGAGCTTTTAAATAAATACATCACACCGCTTCTGAGCAGGTCATTGTACTGAAGCTGATAAATGTACCACAAAGCTTTTCGCCTCTGTTCTCCGCCAATAATGAGCTGTCTTCTGATATCGCTTCTTTCAATTGGAAACGAATATTTTTCACTTGCAGGAATTAAAGCAGATAAGCATAAAATAAAGACAGGGATA
>JAOUOA010000304.1 GCA_029880625.1 Spirochaetia bacterium | reverse complement strand
TTTTTATTTGAAATTAACATTTTTCTCAAAATTTCTATGACCTGAAAAACCTATTTCCTATAAAAAAATGCTTTAATGATTGCACGATAAGACCGACTCCGGCGGTCTGTCCCTCGAAGGTCGATTTATGTCAGAAAAACAGAAGAATAAAAAAACAGACAAAACTGTTTCCAGAGAAGATTCTCTCAAAGAGATAACTGCATTATGCAAACGACGGGGATTCGTCTATCCCGGATCAGAAATCTACGGCGGACTTTCCAATACATTTGACTACGGACCCTATGGAGTGGAACTGCTTCGCAATTTAAAAAATGAATGGTGGAAAACCTTCGTCCATAATCGTGCTGATGTTGTGGGGCTTGACAGTTCCATCATGCTCCATCCTTCTGTCTGGATCGCATCGGGTCATGTTGGATCATTCAATGATCCTCTGATTGACTGCAAAAACTGTAAGTCACGTTTCCGCGCAGATCATCTTATAGAAGAAACATTAAAAATAGAAACGGCAAATCTGGAGCTGAATGATTTTCAAAATCTTTTCAAAGAAAAATCTGAAGAGATCATCTGTCCGTCCTGCGGAAAATCTGGAAATTTTACAGAAGTTCGTCAGTTCAACCTTATGTTTCAAACCCAGATGGGATCTTTATCCGACAGCGACGTTACCGTCTACCTCCGCCCAGAAACCGCTCAGGGAATTTTTATAAACGTAAAGAATATTGCAGATACATGCCGCGTTAAAATCCCTTTTGGCGTAGCCCAGATTGGTAAAAGCTTTCGGAATGAAATCATTGCCCGTCAGTTTATCTTCCGAACCCGGGAATTTGAACAGATGGAAATGGAATTTTTCTGTGAACCGGGAACCCAGAAGGAATGGTTTGAGCACTGGGTTAAATTCTGTATGGACTGGCTGTTATCAATCGGTATCAGAAAAGACAGCCTCCGCCTCAGAAACCACGATGAAAAAGAACTCAGTTTTTATTCTGAAAATACAGCAGATATTGAATATCAATTCCCTTTCGGCTGGGGAGAACTTTGGGGAATTGCTTCCCGCACAGATTATGACTTAAAACAGCATGCGGAACATTCAAGAAAAAACCTTGAATACAATGACCAGGAAAAAAACCAAAAGTACATTCCCTACGTTGTTGAACCTGCTCTGGGACTGAACCGCTTGATGCTTGCTGTCTTATCTGATGCATATTTCGTAGAAAATCCCGCCACAAAAGAGCAGAGAACGGTTCTCAAGCTGCACCCCAAACTTGCGCCTGTAAAAGCTGGAATTTTTCCGCTCCAGAAAAAAGACGGACTTTCTGAAATCGCTATGGAAATTTATAACGATCTTTCAAAAAGTTTTCCGGTAGATTATGACGCTTCAGGATCCATCGGCAAACGCTATTACCGTCAGGATGAACTGGGTACGCCTTTCTGCATTACCGTCGATTACGATACAAAAGAAAATGGAAGTGTAACCGTCAGAAATCGCGATACCACAGAACAGGTCAGAATTCCAAAAGAAGAACTAAAACAATTTCTGATAAAAAATATGGAAGATGCTTAAGCGCCGAATAATTTTGTATTCTCTGGAAAAACACAAATCTACAAAAATTAATATATTTCTTAAAATATAGAAAATCATTCCCTGTCCTAATTTTTCAATTTATTACTCCGGTAAGCCCATTTCGAACTGATCGTTGACAGCGGTATTGATAGATATGAAATTCAGAAAAAAAAGCCGTCATAATGACGGCTTTTTTTACAGGTTACTTGATCAGAAACTTAAAAGCTTGTACTGTATCCCATGCTGATCCAGTAAATATTGGTTGGAAGCTTTGTTCTTGGTATATATTGATATTCTCCATATGCAAGAGTATTGGCTCCTCCCTGGGTTAATTCATTGGTAATGGCTTGATTGATCAGGCTGTTCATAATGCCATTCACCCTTGAAGGATCTTCCACCATTCCGTCAGCAGCAGTGGATCCGCCGTTCAGCCAAAGAGGCATCTTCGTATTGGGATCGGAAGCTTCAATGAAAGCCATATTGGGTCGGTGGGAAACATTTCCTGAAATACTGAATCCTTTAAATGTAAATCCAAGAGAACCTGTTACATCCTGAATTCCCTGAAGCCGATTTCTAACACCATAGCCAACGCCAGCTGCATAATCCAGTGAAAGATCTTCCGTAAATTCAAAGGAACTTCCGTAGGAAAGATTGGAATAGAGATTGTTCGTCTGGACATCAGAAAAAACTTTCACAGACAGATCTGAAAAGAACGGCAATGCATATGCAAAATAAACCTCATGGTAGAATGAAGACCCGCCCATGGATTTTTGATTGACCAGCGCATAATTTACAATCCCGAAAGAGAAATTACCGATTTTTGTTTCTGTGCTGTAATCGAGAGTAAAATCAAGCTCATCAACACGCGAAAGACCGTTGGCTTCATTATAAAGGCCGGGTGTTCCGCCCTGATAATTGTACCCTCCATACCATGCAGCAATTCCATTTGCAAGAATTTGTTGAGGTGCATGCTGGAGTATGCTGTTAAAAAGAGCAAATGCATTGGGGTCCAAACCTGAAGTTGATACAATTGCCGGAACTGCAAGCGGATTTCCAGTTGCAGGATCTGTTAACCCCAGAGGATTGGGTGTGGTTAAAAGGTCAATGTCTCCCGGTCCAAACTGGAATCTTTTATCTGAATCCATATCATCCCTGTGGGTCATTGCAAAGGAACCCCATAAATTAAAACTCAAACCGTCAACAGGAGAACTTACTGTTACAGAAGGCTGAAAAGCAGGTGCAAACTTGTAGCCCTCATAGGACTTTCCTTCCTGCACAAAGTAATTATCATGTAAACTTACGCCACGGAAGACATAATCTGTTACAAAAACAACGTCCACATCAACAGATGCCAGTGAAGTTTTTGGCTCTGGATTGGCAGGATCATTTGCCGGAGCAGGTTCCTGGGCAAATACCGTTGAAACTGAAAATCCCAGAATTAATATTAAAAGAACAATTCTGCTCAGATTTTTTTTCATTTAGAAACTCCTTAATATAATTTTTATTTAGCAGTGCAGGATTCATGCCAGATAACAATACTGGATTTATGCGACGAAAAAAAACACATTTAATCCATAAATAAACTAAAAAATATGAACATTTTTTAAAAACTTCCCATCAAAGCAAATTATTTAAATTTATTTTATTCTTTTTTTGAAAAAGTGGACTGCAAAAGGACTTATTACAATGGATACCATTAAGAATATTATGACGAACATAACATACATATTTTAATATATGTTAAAAAGTTTCCGAAAATCTGGATTTAGCACGACACTTCAACTTTTTGCTTAAAAAACAACCATTATGTATTCAAATAAAGCAATATCATCCATAACCCAATCGCAAATAATAAGTCAATGTTAGAAATTCATTTCAAAAGCTGTCTTTTTATTATGAAATTACCGAAAATAGTGGAATAAAGTGGAAAAGAGCGAAAAAATAGATCAAGATTCAAGAGAAGTAGATGTACTGGAAAGTCCTGCTAAAATCCATCTGCTTCTGAGCAAATACCTCGGCGGAAAAATCATGTACGTGAAAGATTACAATCCTCCAGCCGAAGCAAAAATTCTGCAAAGTGATTCTAAATGCAATATTATAGTAGAATCGCCAAAAGCAAAATTGGAAATCGACAGCGAAGTGTTCCTGTTTCGAACACTGGGCCGTTATGTACAGCTTAAATGCAAGGTTCTAAAACATAAAGCTGACAAATACCAGATGCTCGTGCAGCAGGCTCAGATTGCAAAAAAAGAAAGGGCTTTTCTCCGTCTTTCTGCAGATCAGGATTCTGTATATATTACCAATGTCAGAACCAGCAAATACACTCTGAATGCATCAATGTATACAATCCCAACCTCTGTAAAAGTTAATTTTTCCATTTATGAACAAAAACTGAAACAGCGTGATGACTTTGCAACCATTGAAATATATCCGCGAAAAGATGCCCTTCTCAATGAAATTAAAGAATCAGGCAAAATTCTTTATGTAAAAGATACAGGCGACCGGGAAAGCTACAAACCGGTTTCTGACGATTACATCAATTACGAATCTTTCCTTGGAGAAGGAATTACAAGGAGAATGGACGATTACAGAGCTTCCGGAATCCGCTCTGAAATCATTTTTCCTATCCGTTATCTGAATGACGAAGAAGAAATCATACCTCTGGGCTATATCAAGATTCAAAAAAAGAATAAAACTTACGAATTAAACCGTATCCAGCAGCTGACAGAAATGACAGAAGAGATGATGGAGCAGATCCGAATCTCTAATACAGTTCTCATCCAGAAAAAACAGAAGGTTCTGAATATATCAAGAGGCGGTCTTAGGATTGCGATTTCAGATAATGAATTAAAAGAATACCTTGCAGCTCAGGGAGGATTTTCTTTTGATTTATTTTTTAAAATGCAGGCTCCGGTTACACTGTACGGTCTGATTCGCTCCACTCTCGTTATGAGAAACGGCGATAT
>JAOUOA010000303.1 GCA_029880625.1 Spirochaetia bacterium | reverse complement strand
TTTTTCAGATCCGGCATTCCCTGCAAGAATTCGCTCGAGTCTGGATTTTGAATGAACGGCAGCCTGACGAATATTGATCCGCCTCAGAAGGAGTCCCGCATCAAGAATCTTTTTAAGAAAATTATAATTTTTTTCAAATGTAGAATCTGATTCTCCGGCAAGTCCGTGAATGAAATTCAGTCCCGGGAGAAGAAGAGGGATGCCGTGATTTCGTCTGCTTCCGTGCCGGTTGACGATCTCAACAGCGCGAAACGATTCTTCTTCGCTACTTTTTAAATCGTTGAGGGTGATTACGGCAGAATCGACAGATTCAATTCCCATGGCCGCAGTATCGCCGGCAGTATTATTGCTGCAGATGATTTTTAAGATCTCTTCTGACTCTTCCGGAAATGTTGAGAGAATTCCCGGATTGATATTGTCCAGATGCAGCATTTTCAGTTCGGGCGCTGCCTTGCGGATGCCGCTGTAAAGAAGGTTAATGCTTTTCGGATCCGGGCGGGGAAAAGAATTCTGAATGTCATTCATTTTTGGAAGATAACTCATCAGATCCGCCTGACGTCCGAGACGAAAATAACGGTTTCCCATGCGGTAAAGCTCCCGGACTTCAGAAAAAATGCCTTCCGGTTTTCGAAAGGTCGGTCTGCCGTAAAAGGCTTCGGAACAGAATGAACAGTAAACATTCCGCGTACAGCCGCGGTAGGTTTCCAGTTCCAGAATTAAATACGGAAAATTAGGATGCTGAGTTGTAATAAAGGCTCCTGATTCGGCCCACAGATCAATTTGTCCATAGGTTCGCTTTTCTTTGAGAGGAAAACTGCTGTCTGGAAGTCCCGGCTTTCCCTCTGCAAACAATCCTGCATAAAGCTCAATATCGCCTCTGACGACAAGGCCTCTTTTTTCTTCCATTGCGGAACAGATTTCCGAGCCGGAATATTTTACAGGTCCGCCGATCAGTGTGAGCGAATGTTTCTGATGCTTTTTTCGAAAATCCAGAAATTCAAGAATTTCCGCAACGCTTCCGATTTTCCCGCCCAGATACCGTCCGGGAACAGTTGCTCCTGCAATTAAAATGACAAGTGCGTAGTCATCGGGAACGGTCTTCTTGTTTCTGCGGTAATCATCCACGGTCATGTAGTGAATATTTTTTTCAGGAATTCCCGCTGCGGCGAGAGATCCTGCCGTATATCTGCAGTAGGGCGAAATGTAGGGAGGAACTCCGAAGCAGGCCGGCTCATCCACATAAAAATCAAGAATGAGCGCTTTCATTTATAATCAAACCACGATATTGACAAGTTTTCCCTTGATTACGATAATCTTCCGAACATCTTTGCCGTCCAGAAATTTGATTACGCCGGGATCCTGAAGCGCTTCTTTTTTTAATTCCTCTTCAGAAATTCCGGAAGGGACATTCTTTTTGCCTCTGATTTTTCCGTTTACCTGAAACACCGCTTCGAATTCATCGACCGTGATTTTGTCTGGATCAAACTCAGGCCAGGTCTCACAGGAAAGAGTATTCTTATGACCGAGAAGCTCCCAGAGGGCTTCGGAAATATGAGGCGCAAACGGCGAAAGAATCAGCACAAATGATTCTGCGCCGTACTTCCCGAGCTGCTTTTTTGAAAATGTTTCGTTCACGAAAATCATCAGCTGCGAAATTGCTGTGTTGTAGCTCATCCTTTCAATATCTTCTGTAACTTTTTTGACTGTAAAATGGATCAGTCGTTCGTAGTTCTTTTTCAGATCCTCAGGAGGATCTTTGATAACTTCTGGATCGAGCCTGAAGGTATCTCCATCCGGAAGCGTATAAAGTCTCCATACCCGGTCCAGGAAGCGGTGGATGCCTTCAATGCCGCGGGAAGACCAGGGCTTCATCTGCTCAAGAGGACCGAGAAACATTTCAAAGATTCTGAAGCTGTCTGCTCCGTAATCTTTCAGAACATCGTCCGGATTTACGACATTGCCCCGGGATTTTGACATTTTCTGATTGTCTTCGCCGAGAATCAGGCCCTGATGGACAAGCTTTTTAAAAGGTTCCTGCGATTTTACATAACCGAGGTCAAACAGAACCTTGTGCCAGAATCTTGCATAAAGAAGATGCAGGACTGCATGTTCAGCGCCTCCCACGTAAAGATCAACGCCTGTTTCCCCCATCCAGTATTTTTCTTTTTCGGGATCGATCAATGCGCCTTCGTTAAATGGATCGATAAAACGCAGGTAATACCATGAGCTTCCTGCCCACTGCGGCATGGTATTGGTTTCTCTTCTGTAATTTGTTTTCCCTTTTTTAAATTCAACCCATTCCTTTATGTTTGCAAGAGGCGATTCTCCGTTTTCTGTAGGATGAAAATCTTTTCCGGGAGGAAGCAGAAGCGGAAGATCCTTTTCGCTTTCGTCCATATAATTGCCCTTTCCGTCAAAGCTGACGGGGATGGGTTCCCCCCAGTAGCGCTGGCGGGAAAAAAGCCAGTCTCTGAGTCTGAAATTGATCTTCCCCGATCCGGATTTTTCCGTTTCAAGATATTCAATCATTTTCTGTTTCGCTTCTTTGGTGGGAAGTCCGTCAAGAAATTCCGAGTTGATATTGAATCCGTCTTCCGTGAATGCTTCGCTGAGTGACGGATCAGAACCGCCTTTTTTGTTTTTCACAATCACGGGCTTTATCGGCAGACCGAATTTTTTTGCAAATTCAAAGTCTCTTTCGTCATGAGCGGGAACTGCCATAATGGCGCCAGTTCCGTACCCCATCAGAACGTAGTCTGCCACCCATACAGGAATCTCTTCTTTTGTAACGGGATGGATGACATATCCGCCGGTAAACACTCCGGTTTTTTCCGCTTTCCCGCCCTGAACCGTCCTTTCCAGATCGGATTTAAGTTTTGTTGTTTCAATGTAGGTTTTAACTTCTTCTTTTTTTTCAGCGGATGTCAGAAGATCAACAAAGGGATGTTCGGGCGCAAGAACCATGTAGCTGACGCCGAAAAGTGTATCGGGTCTGGTTGTAAACACTTCCAGATTTTTTTTCTTGCTGCTTTTTAACGGGAATTGAACTTCAGCGCCGGTTGATCTTCCGATCCAGTTTTTCTGAAGTTCAAGCGTCCCAGCAGGCCAGTCAACATGCTTTAAATCGTCAAGAAGCCTGCCTGCATATTTGGTGATGCGAAGCATCCACTGACGCATGGGGCGGCGTTCCACACGGTGGCCTTTGGAAACCCATTCTTCAACTTCTTCGTTTGCAAGAACCGTCCCCAGATCAGGACACCAGTTTACGGGCATTTCTGCAATATAAGCCAATCTGTGCGAATTGATATATTCCTGTTTTTCCTTTTCTTTTCCTTCTTTTTTTAATGCTGCCGGGATGGTCAGTTTTTCAATGGGCATAGCTTTATCGGCTTTATCGTCGTAATAAGAATTGAAGATTTTTAAGAAAATCCACTGTGTCCATTTGTAATAGTCCGGCGAAGTTGTATTGATTTCTCTTTCCCAGTCATAGGAAAATCCGATGGATTGGAGCTGGCGTCTGAAATTATCAATGTTTTTTTTAGTTGTGACTTCAGGATGAATTTTTGTCTGCATGGCATAGCGTTCTGCAGGCAGTCCGAAGGCATCCCAGCCCATGGGGTGAAGTACATTAAAGCCATTCATACGTTTGAACCGCGCCATGATGTCCGTTGCTGTGTAACCCTCCGGATGCCCAACGTGAAGGCCAGCTCCGCTTGGATACGGAAACATATCCAGAACGTAATATTTAGGTTTTTTAGTATCTTCCGGAGTCTTAAAGGTGTTATTTTTCAGCCAGTAATTCTGCCATGTTTCTTCTATCTTTTTAAAAGGATAACTCATCATTCCATCCCTCTGGTGGTGCTCATTTCTACCACTCTTTTTAATCCATCCGGCTTCTCTTTCTCTTAAAACTAAGGAAACCGCCGGGTTTTTCAATATCCAAAGAGTTTGTTAAAACTGTTTTTCAGCATCCTGTTTTCAGCCGATAATATGTGTTAGATGAAACCTGAAAAATTAACGGCAGTTGTGATTGCCATTTTGCTCTTTTTCCCGCAAATTCTCAGCGCTGAATCTTCTGAAATTGTCTATGCTTTTCGGAATTATAAAAGCAGCAGATCGGAAAAAACCATTCTTGTGGGAGAAATCACAAGTAAGACCAAACTTCCTGTATCACCGGGCAGTTCTCCCTATAAAGGTTACGACGCTCGGATTGATCAGGTGACGGTAAAGGTAAAAGACAGAAAAGGAATTAAGATCGGACAGAAACTTTATGTTGTGGATAAAAATCCTCATCACAGCCAGTACAGGAATGCATTAATCACTGGTGAAATTGAAGTAAAATCTCTTTTCCACAGCCCTTTTTACGGATGGGTTTTAACCGGAACAGGAATTCTTCTCAGAATCCGAAAGGGCAACTTTGTTGTAAGGACACTGGAATCTGAAAATCTTGAATATGCATACACCCTGAAAAAGAAAGGAGATCATTATGTGGCTCGCGGAGATACCGACAGAGCCATTGCAAGCTATCTCCAGGCAGT
>JAOUOA010000012.1 GCA_029880625.1 Spirochaetia bacterium | reverse complement strand
TAAGCATAAGCTAACCAATTTGGAAATTCTATCGGATTATAGACCATGGTTAATAGAAATATATTTTCAACCAAATCCAAAACTGAAGAGAGTGGGAAAAGCATAGAAAATATAAATCCTTTCATTCTCCAGCTGGGTGACTTTAAATATCTGAAAATGAAAAAAGCTAACATTGTAAAGAAAATGGCGGTGGAGATCATAATTCCAGCATCTAAATACTGAATCAATATGTAATCACCAAGTGTATTATTTTGAATCAGAACCTGGAAATCGGATTTTAATAAGTGTGCATCAAATCTGGTTTGACCTTCGATCAACGGAACGGGATAACCTGTGTTTTCATAGAGAATCCCTAAATAGACATTGAAAAACATAAATGCTATAAAGCTAATTACTATTATAGAAATGAATTTACCCTTTGGGTAGTTTTTTGCAAAATTTTCAAAATTTTCAAACATAATGACTCCTTGATTTCTGTTAAGAAATCGCTAATGTTCTAATAATTGATCTGTTTAGGGCGGGACACTTTTATATTTAAAACATTGTAGATGTAAATGGAGGTCTGTCAATCCTTTTCAATTGTATTTTGTTGAAATGGATTTGTGCTCTTCATATTTAAAAGGAATATAGCCCGGAGATTCTCCATGCATACAGGCAGGATGGATCACGGCCCCGTAGAGACACAACGGACAGAAAGATTATCTGCTTTGAATATAGATGCAACTACACCATTTTGTCTGAAAACACCCCATGCCCTAGTTGAATCGCTAGGAGATGCAGACGACGACAAATAGATACCACCAGTTGCAGGAAAAATAGAACTATTCATTAAATATACGTTATTGGTAAATTCACGTAGTTCTGAAATTGTAGGTACGCGCCAATTATGCCCTGACAACACATTATTTAACCCGTGACAAGAATTGTAAGCCTGACTTGTCCCCTTTCCATTCAAAATCCAGGGATCACTAATAACATTGCAGCTGTTATCAGCCGGTAAACAATAGTACATAGTAAGCTTTGCTGCGCCACTGCAATCGTTAGCCCCTGAATTGTACATATTTGCTCCAAGTGCATCTGACTGGCTGCATTTGGCCCAGGTCAGATTCTGGGATGCTACATACACCGTTCCGTCTCGGTTATCCACAATGTTCGGCAACGGTGCAGATGCGGGTGAAGGTGAAGGTGGAGGTGGAATCAGCAAACCTACTATAGCATAATTGGTCATTTTCAAATCTTCTAATTCAGCTTTTAGGTCTCCATTCATCTGGTCGCTGATCATATTGCATCCCGTATTCAGCGCAAATGCAATTGCTGCAGCGACCTTAATTTCTGTTTTCATTCTTTTTCTCATATTCTTTTCTCCTTAATCAGAATACCCCATTGCGACCCATTGGAAGCAATGGGCCTATATTCCGCCTTCGCTGCTGTCGACATCGTGTCGCCATACGCGAGAAGCGGGGGTCTGTTTCGGTTTCATAATGACACAAATATTTGTTCACGTCTTCCCATTACCGGAATTGGGAATGTTTTTTTATAGAAATTTAGAAATTTATTGTTAAACCATTTGAATGGTCAGATCTGAACCGAGCTGCATCTAAGATTCCATCTCACCCATATGCTTTCTATATGAGTCCGGACTTTCTCCCAGCTTTTTTTTGAACACACGATAAAACGATGAAGTAGAGTTAAATCCTGACTCAAGTCCAATATGTGTGGAATTCATCTCCGGTCTGGTTTTCATTAAGTGAATGGCTTCCTGAATGCGATATTGTGCAATCCATTCATCAAAGCGAATCCCTTTTTCTCGATTGAGATACTGCGAAATCACCTTGTAGCTGTAACCGCATTTTTTTGAAAATGTTGTGATATTCAGATTCTCTTCAAGATAGACTTTCTCGTTATCCAGTAATTCATTAAACTTTTCTTCAAGATCATTTAAGTCGATACTTTCAAGAGAATTGCGAAAGTAGAACCTTTTCTGGCTCGGATAGCCTCCGCTGACAACAAAAAACAGTTGTACAAACTGTAAACTGAGTATATACAAAAATGTTTCACTGATAATAATCAGATCAATATATTTCATCATTGCTTCAGGCAGATAAACTGAAATCACAGGAATGGTGGGGAGATAGCATGCTACATTGAAGTACGTTAAAAATAAAATAAGCCAGGTGGCCTGTCTAAACTGACGGCTTTTGTTTTTGGGCAGCAAAGAAATTTCATGCGAATTCAGCATCCTTACCAGAAAAATCGTGATCGAAAGAATTATAATAGAAACATGGAGCAGATATAACCAATTCACCAGATTGTCCGGTGTATATTCCGGTGAATTGTTGTGATAGGAATCCAGGATCAATTTCTTTTGAAACTCAGGATTCATCTGCAAAATGAGCAGCCGTATCTCACCTGCAATTCCAGGCAGTGCAGGGAGAAAATATACAAGGGATGGTTTTACAATGGGATAATAAATGAAAATTACCATAAAATAAATGGAAAAGCTCAGGAACTGGAAATTCAGACCTGTACCGGCCAGATATGAATATTGACTCAACACATGACTGAAAAATAAATATCTATAAAATATAGCGTACCCATCGACAAAAAGCAGGGCCGATGTCCAAAAACTAAATAATTTTCGTGTAGATATAAAAGCGATTAACTGAATCATACCATTTATGATATATATTACAGAAAAATACTGATATATGTAAGATACGCTCATAATATTTTGAAGGAAATGGCAATTTGGTTTGTCGACTCAAGGATTAGGATTTTCATTTTTATACTACTTGAATTTGAATTAATAATTCAATTTTTAAGAGTTTTATTTAGAACCAACGAAACAACCATGCCGCCGATTCCCTGCTCAAAAAGATGGTAAATCCCGTTTTTAACTTCGTAAAGAATGGATGTGTCATGGGTTCCGGCAAGAGCAAGTCCATGAGGAAAAACCCATAAAAAACCGATAATCATGCCGAAGACAAAACCTTTTAAGATATTATTTTCATTCTTAGCATAAAACGGGTACAGATAGACCATAACTCCTGCTAAAAGCATATAGGCAAGCAGCCCGATCAAAATCCCTTCATGCGATGCATGATTTGCCGGGAAAAAAATCGGTAGAATCAAATTGTGCCAGAGTCCGGCAGTAACCCACATTCCAAAACCTGCAAGGAATATAGCTGAGATTGATCTATAGTGTTTGGAAATCATAATTTTTTTAAAATCAACTTTCGTCATACAGATAAAACATGTAGTCGAATCTGTTTCCCATGCTTAAATAATAGGAATTAAAATAGAATATGTAAATTATAAAACATCGGTTGAGGAAAGTAGAAAAAACATTTTAATATGATTTTTCTCATAATATAAGGTTTAATTTTACTAAATTTCCTCTTATTCCTTTTTATTGTATAAATTCACATGTTTTTAAATGCTGGAGTGATTTCAGTGTCTGAATTGCCTTTTCAACTTTAGAGGAAATTCCTGATCTTCAAGAAGCCTGTTGTTGTATTTTAATTGCAATTTGCTTCAATGTCTTTTATTGTTATTGACAATATATAATCAGAGTTTAGCTTGTTTTTAAAAGTCTGCGTAATTTGGCATGATGATAGTTAAAATTACTGAAAAATTCAGTATAGCATGGTTACCGATGATTCTTCTTTTGGTGATCACCAACAATAAGCCAGTAAGCAGTTTTAGTGGCGATGGGCCCTATAATCACGATCGGATTACCAGAATTGCTCTTGATGAATTTGCCAAAAAAACGGGATGGGAACTTGGTTTTGAATGTTCTCAGATTTTGATCCAGGGAACGATCGTCAATGATAACGCTGCTTTTCAAGACCCAACCTATCATTGCAACAATAACAACATCGCCGGGTGTTCTTATCGACTGGACCAATTAGAAGGAAAAGCGGCCAAAGAGATTGTCTCCACAGAAGCCTTTATTAAAATGGGAATGGCGCTTCATATTATTCACGATTTTTATGCTCATAGTAATTGGGTTGAAAAGTTACAGATTTCGATGATAATCGCTCCGCTGGAAAACTTCAAAGATATTCCTCCACCCCACTGGCTCCAGTCGGGGTATTATCCCAATTTTTATCTCCCCGATCCCTATGCTACTGTGTACTGTTTCATCATACCTGAGGAGCAATGGGGAGAGCATTTTGAAGGTGCCACTCACGCCTGCCTCAATAAAAATGCAAATACAAAGCTTCGCGGTATGCAGTGGGTGCCGAATGGCGGGGGAATGACGTACCATGAACTTGCTGGAAAATATGCAATCAAGCACACTGTTAAAAAGTTAGAAGAATTCAAGGCCAACAATACATATTTTCAATTATGCCTCAGGCCTCGAGGATTTGTTGGATGCAGAGATTTTTTCAACAAATCAATTCAAAGAAATTTGTAACCATTTTATAAGGCGAAACCTGTTTTTCAGTATTTTCAGAATAACTAAAAATCACACAAAGATGCTGTTGAAAAAATCTTTTTTTACAGAGAAGTGCTGGTCGCAGAAATTTGCAGGCCAGATCGATGAAGGTAATCGTTACCCATGTATTTATTTATCGATGAAAAATTTTCTTTTCCCTGGTTATATTCTATCTTTAATACGGACCCGCCTAATATTTTATTTATGAACCCCATAATGTTGTTCTGTTCCGGCCGTTATTTTTAGATTCATAGAGAGCTTCATCGGCCTGCTGAATCAGCTCTTTTATGTTAACCGGCTGGTTTTGATCATAGGTTGTTAAACCCAGACTGATTGTAACCTCAGTTACTTTTTCTTTAAGATTGAATTTCGATGATTCAATTTTTTTTCGAATTCGTTCGGCGGTTTTTTTTGCATTTTCAATATCCGTATTCGGAAGGAGAATTACAAATTCTTCGCCTCCATAACGGGCAAGAATATCTTCATCTCTTATGATTTCCTGACAGATTGATACGATTTCATTGATGACGTTATCGCCGCTTTGGTGCCCGTAGGTATCATTGATATTTTTAAAATAATCAATATCAAATATTATCAGAGACAGAGGGATTTGAAAACGCTTTATATTTTCCAGATGCCTGTCTGCTATCTCATAGAAAAAACGCATATTATAGATTTTTGTCAGAGGATCTGTTGACGCCTTTTTTTCCCATGAATGCATTAATTTGATTTTTTCAGTCACGTCGCGCCAAACTCCAATATAACGTATGATTTTACCTGAAGAATTTTTAATGGGATTCCCCCAGCCTTCAAGATAAAAAAGCTGTCCGTTTGTATGAATCACTCGTAAATCCAATTTAGCGAAATTTCCGCTTAATATACGTTCAAGAGCGGTGCCAAATTTCTTTTTATCATCAGGATGAACTGTTTTTAAGACTCTGTAAGGTTTTTTATATAGAAAGTCCGGCGAAAATCCTGTATAATATTCATAGGCTGGACTGATATACTGTATTTTGCGGTCCGGAGACCAGATCCAGACAATATCTTTACTGAATTCAGCAAGTTGTCTGAATTGTTCTTCACTTTCACTGAGCGTTGTCTGTGCCTGCCAGAGTTTGAAGCGTTGTTTATAATTATAAAAAGCGAGAAAAATGGAAGCTCCCGATAAAACAAAGCTTGCCACTTCTGCTCTGTTTAGAGGAAGATGGGGTTCCCCTTTTATCAAAAATAAGTTTATCATGGCCCCTGATATAGATATGATTATAACTATAACGATGTATCGAATGGATAGAGGGACTAAAGCCGCTGTGATAAAAGTGCCCACTACCGGAAACAGCTGCATTAAAAATGGATCTTTCGTAATATATCCCTGAAACAATGTACTCAGCATTAAAATAAAATAATTCAATAAATAAATATATTCAGCATATCTTTCCAAATACTTTGTATGAAAAAGGTATAATAATAAGATCAGGTAAACAATTGTCATTAGTTTTGCCGATAACAGTTCATAAAACTGATCCGGATACGAAAAATAATCTTCAATTATGAATATTGTGAATAGAATTGCAATGAATAGAATCGTTGTACGGATCGCTAATATGAGTTTTGGGATTGAATCTTTACGAAACTGTTCCTGAGTGTTTTTTAGAGTATACTCAATCATAATACAATAACACATCAATTTTCTATATTTAATTATGAATGCAAATACTTTTTATCTTTATCTATAGAATCTGAATCAGGAAATATATTTTAAATAGTCATCTGATTAATTGAATTTAGAATTTTATCAGGATTCAAGTGAGCTGAAGAAATTTTTCGTTTCCGTGTTCCAGCAGGGCTGTGGCCGCTATTGCGGGAGCGCTTGAATTAACGGGCATCCGTTATGCCGATGCATAACCGGACCCAGATTGCATGTTGTTCATGCGATGATCATACATTCTGCTTTTCAGTCTGCGCAGATTAGCAGGCTGATAGGGCTGCACCTATCTCTGATTCATCTGTCGGATTGCTGTTTTAAAATGATTGACAAAATTTCCTAAGATTAAACATGTTCAATGAACATGTTTAATGAAAGTATAGATGGTGGATTCCGGAAGGCTCAGAAAGAAGCCACAGCTGTAAAGATCCTCGAAGCGGCTAAAGAGATCTTTGAAAAAGAAGGATATGAGAAAGCCAATATCAGAAAAATTGCAAAAAAAGCCGGTGTTGCTCCCGGCAGCGTTATGCATCATTTTGGAGATAAACAAAGCCTTCTTCACTCCGCTTTATATGATGATCTGGAAACAGTTCTGGAAAATACGTTAAGCAAATTTGGCAAGGGTTCGCTTAAAAACGATCTGAATGCTCTTACAAAAGCAGTGTTTCAATATTATCAGAAAAAACCCAATCTGTCCCGGATTTTATTAAAAGAATCTTTATTCGCAGAGCCGCCCTGGTCTTTAAAATTTGCCGGTCAGACTGGCAAAGTGCATCAGGCAATTGTTCAGATCTGCGAAAAAGCAAAAAGGAATGGATCTGTGCGAAAAGATATTGACTGCAGTATTTTTGCAGTTTCGTATCTTTCTTTTTTTTATTTTAATCTGATCGCCTGGGTTCAGGGAGCATACGAAACTCCCGTTCACCTTGTAAATCGTCTGACGGAAGAATACATAAAATTAATTCAATAGGAGTATCTTATGGAAACAATATTTAAAAGTCCTGAAAAAAAAGAAAAAATACTGGAATGGTATGATAAATTCAAAAATAAAATTAAATATCCTCTGGAAAGCATGGAAATTCAAACTTCTTTCGGAAAAACGCATCTGCTGACCGGAGGACCGGCAGACGGAGTGCCCGTTGTGATTCTTCACGGAGCCATGGCATCATCGGCGCATCTGCTTTACGAACTGCAGGGATTGCTTGAGAATTACAGAGTATATGCAGTCGATATCATCGGCCAATCTGTAAAAAGCGAAGACAGAAGAATTTCCGTAAAAAATAATGATTACGGAATCTGGCTGAAAGAAGTTTTTGAAAATTTAAATTTAAAAAAAGTAAATTTAATCGGCGTGAGCTGGGGAGGTTTTGTCGGAATTAGAACTGCCGTGACCTTTCCTGAACTGATTGAAAAATTGGTTCTTCTGGTTCCGGCCGGACTTGTAAACGGGAATCCTTTTTCCGGCATGGCAAAACTTGCATTTCCAATGTATTTGTATCAAAAAAAACCGACGCCCGAGCGGCTGCACAATTTTACAAAAAATCTGCTGACAACACTGGATGATGACTGGGTTTCCTATATCGGCGATGCATTTTTAAACTATAAAATGGATATGACGGTACCGAAGCTTGCAACGAAAAAAGAATTGATTCATTTTCAGTCGCCAGCTTATGTTCTGGCCGCCGGCGAAGATATCAGTTTTCCAGGACAAAAGCTGATAGAAAAATCAAAAAAAATATTTCCGAATCTTGTAAAAACCGAGCTTCTTAAAAATTCCAAACACAGTCCTCCTACCACAGATGAATTCAGAAAATGGATGGCGGGGCAGATAGCGGAATTTATTGGCTGAATTGTCTACGGATTAAGCAGCAGGATGAAGGCTCGATTTTGAGCCTTTGATTTTTCATAAATTAAGCTTGTAAATTTCATTCTGGTTAAAAACATCCCTTAATCTAAATGTATTTTTTTACGAAAATACAACAGAGTCACCATGAAAAAAAGAATCATTGTTATCGGCGGCGGATTTTTACAGGTACCCATCATTGAAGCAGCCTGTTCCATGGACCTCCATGTAACTGTCTTTGATATGTCAAAGGATGCTCCCGGCATGAAAATTGCCCATGAGACCGTCCTCATGAGCACAAGGGACATTGACGGATGCGTCCGAGAAGCCAAACGAATTCATGAAATCCGGCCCTTTCACGGTGTTGTCACTGCCGGAACCGATGCAAGCAGGGCTGTTGCCGCTATAGCCGGAGCTCTGGAACTTCCCGGCATCCGTTATGCCGATGCAGAAGCGGCTTCCAATAAAGTTCTTATGAGAAAAAGGCTTTCATCCGCCAATGTTCCCGGTCCGAACTTTTATTCCGTCTGGTCTTTAAAAGAAGCCCGCGATGCCATGGACAGACTGAATTTTCCGCTTGTTCTGAAGCCCGCAGACAACATGGGCGCAAGAGGAGTAATTAAAATCAGGAACAGAGAAGAAATGAATGCGGCCTTCCGTCATTCTAAAAAATATTCGCCTACAGGCGAAATGATTCTCGAAGAGTTCATGGATGGACCCGAGCTTTCCGTGGATGCGCTTGCTTTTAACGGGCAAATTGTCATGACAGGCATTGCAGACCGTATCATTGAAAGAGAGCCGTATTTTATTGAACGGGGGCACAATATGCCTTCTGCTCTTGATTCTGAAATATTAAAAGAAGCGGAAGAAGTCATGAAAGCCGGAATGAAAGCGCTCGGCATTCATACAGGCGCGGGAAAAGGCGATTTAAAAATTACCAAAGACGGCGTAAAGGTCGGCGAAATTGCGGCAAGGCTTTCCGGGGGATTTATGTCTTCGCATACCTATCCGCTTTCCAGCGGCGTCAATCTGCTTCGAGCCGCAATTCAAATCTCAATTGGAGAAACTCCGGATGGACTGGAACCTGTAAAAAATCTTGTCTCCATCGAACGCAGTCTGATTGGTTCGCCGGGAAAAATTTTAAGCATCGGCGGACAGGAAAAAATGAAGGCTGTGAATTTTGTAAATGATGTTTTTATTACAAGAAAACCCGGCGATGTCATTCTTGAGCCTACAAGCAATATCGATAAATGCGGACATGTAATCATCACAGCGCCGACTTTAAAAGAAGCGGAAAAATCTTTTCTGGAAGCGGAAAGCTATTTTGAACTGACAGTCGATGATACCTTCAGCGTTGACTGGAAGAAAGTTGAAGAAAAAGCCAGGAACCGCTTTGGAAATACGGTCTGTTATGTCTGCAAAATCTGCGACGGAGAAAATTGCGCAAGCGGCATCCCCGGAATGGGCGGCGTCGGCAGTATGAATACTTTCCGGGATAATTCCAGGGCTCTTTCAGAAATCAAAATTCTTCCGCGGTACATTCGCGAACCTGTGAAGCCGGATTCCACTTTTGAATTTCTGGGCCGCAAATTTGAGCATTCGATTATGATCGCTCCCATGACTGGAGCTGCAACAAATATGAACGAAGCTCTTTCAGAAAAAGAACTTGCGCAAATCCTTCTCCTGGGAGCACGAGAGGCGGGAAGTATTGCTTTTGTCGGCGATGGAGCCTCGCCGGATCGGTACAAAATCATTTTGGAAGCCCTTGAAGAGGCGGAAGGTTTCGGTATATTCGTCTGCAAGCCGAGAGAAGATCATTCTCAGATTATCAAACGTTTTAAAAAAGCTGAAGAAAGATCTGTTCTTGCAGTGGGAATGGATATCGATGCAATATCTCTCAAAACTCTTGAAATGAAAAGTATATCCGGATCTTCTAAAACCTATGATGATTTGCGCAGACTGAGAGATGCAACGTCGCTTCCTTTTATATTGAAAGGCATCCTGACGCCTGAAGATGCAGATCTTGCCTTAAAAGCAGGGGTGGATGCCGTCATAGTATCCAATCATGGCGGAAGAATTCTGGATGATATGCCCGGCAGCGCAAGGGTGCTGCCCGAAATTTCGGATTTTATCAACCGTAAAATTCCTGTTTTTGTAGACGGAGGAATCCGTTCCGGAATGGATGCTTTCAAGATGCATGCTCTGGGAGCAGATGCCGTTTTAACGGGGCGGCCGATGGCTATTGCCGCTGTTGGAGGCGGAATTCCTGCCGTTAAATATCTTCTGTCCAGATATGAATCTGAATTGAGGAAGGCCATGAATCTTTGCGGAACGCCGCAAGTTTCTTCAATCAGCCGAAAAAACATTATGCATACTGTTCCGGATGCATTAAAAGACATACACAAGAAGGAAAATAAATTAAAAGAATAAAATTATGGAAATCGTATTTTTTATAGGCGGACTGATTGCTCTGATTGCAGGAGCAGAATTTATTGTAAAGGGCTCTGCGAAAATTGCACTTTATCTGGGGATTTCGCCTCTTGTGATCGGTCTTACAATTGTTGCGATGGGAACAAGCGCTCCAGAACTTGCAGTCAGTATCCAGTCAGGTCTTGAAGGAAAAGAAGGCATTGCCCTTGGAAATGTAATCGGCTCCAATATTATGAATATTCTTTTAATTCTCGGGCTTTCTGCCTTGATCCATCCTCTTAAAGTGGATCAGAGACTGGTGCAGATTGAAGTTCCGATTATGATCGCTTCGTCTTTTATTGTGTATTTCATGTCATTGAATGACGTGATCAGCAGAAACGAAGGCATTGTTCTTTTTTCAGGCATTATCCTTTATATAATTTATACTCTTGTTAAAAGCAGAAAAGAAAAAAAGAAAATCATTGCAGAATACGAAGAAGAATTCGGTAAAAAAAGCGAATTAACAAAAACATCTGTTTTAATCAGTTCTGTTCTGGTTGTCATCGGTTTTATACTTCTGGTAAAAGGTTCTGAATATCTGGTAGAGGGTGCCGTTAATATTGCCCGATATTTTGAAGTATCCGAGTTTATTATCAGTATTCTGATCATTGCACTCGGTACCTCTCTTCCTGAAGCGGCGACATCCGTTGTTGCAGGTCTTCGTGGTGAAAACGATATTGCTGTAGGAAATGCCGTTGGAAGCAATATTTTTAATCTGCTGTCGGTTATGGGCGCCGCCGCCATTTTTACACCCGGCGGAATTGACGTGGATCCCGGAGCGTTATCGGTGGATATTCCTGTAATGATTGCTGTTGCCATTGCCTGTCTTCCCGTTTTTATGGCGGATCATACGATTACCCGCTTCAGAGGAGGACTGTTTTTCGGTTATTTTATTTTTTATGTAGCTTATTTAATCATTTCTGCGAAAGAGCATCAGTATTTGACTGCCTTTAACTGGATTATGCTTCTTTTTGTAATTCCGCTTACTTTAATTACATTTGTTTATCTGATGTATAAAGGGATTTTAACCCATAAAAATCAGAAGCATAAAAAATAAATTTATTTCCTTTCAAGCCGATTTTTGACGGCTTTTAAGCTTTGTTTTCTTCAATTTAAAAGATTCTAAGCGAAGAAATTCTAAGCGCCTTTTTTTTCAATGTCCGGAAAATTTTTTATTTTATAAGGATAAAGAATAATTTCCACAGATTCAGGATCCAGAATATTATTGTGCTTTCTTCCGCGAATTTTTACCGTTCCTCCGCTCTGTACGGGAAGCCTTCTTGAAATCGAATAAATTTTTCTTGTGCCGTTTTCATATACAATTAAATAGCATCTGCCGCGTTCGGTTCTTTTGATAATTCCTGTCATTTCAAACATATTGCCTCCATATGATTCAGTTCAATACTACTGTGTAAAAATTATTGAAAACGTTGCACGGATTTTGGAATATTTTTTAATTGGAATTTTATTTTTTTTGATAGTAAAATTATTTTTTTATTTCACCCTTCGGAAGGAGGAAAAAGAAAAGCTGAATGGATTTATAAATTCATTAAACAGTATGTGAAATCTGTCTGTTAAAGTAATGCAGAGGATGATAATATTCCCTGAAATCAAAATCTGAAAAAACAGAAATATGTTTTTTTCCTTCAATCATACTTTCGATTTCTTCTACGGGCGTATACCGGAGAATATTTGTAAGTAAATGTGCGGGAGCGCTTTTCATACCGTTTACTGATTCATTTAAAAATATATCCCAGTAAAGAGAGGTTTTACCAGATTTTTCCACTTTGACCGTATTTGTCTGTGAACTGAATAAACGGCAGCTTTCATGCGCATTATGAAACGTCCCTGCAAACCATTCATCCAGATCATTGATCAGCTGCAGCTTGCATAAATAGGGGGTATAACAATCTGAATTTTGAGAAAAAACAATTACAGGCTGAAAAGGCTTTCCGCATTTTAAACAGATGACAGTCTGTCTTTCTGTACGCCATTTGCGGATGATTTTAGATTTCCCCAGCTTGTTATGCTGAATTACAAAATTTCGATCAGGCAATGCCTGAGAGTAACTTTGTACAATTTCGCCATCTGAATGATAATGTTTGCAATGGGGGCAGACATGGACAGGTATTAATTCTGCATTTCCAATTTTTACAATGGCCTCAGGTTCTTCCAGAGTCAATTTATTGTAGATCTGATCCAGGTCAATTTTAGAAATCGTTATATGCGGCCCCTGAAAAAAGCTTTCTCTGAATTCGAAGGATTTTTCCTTAATTGTTTTTATCAATGCATTGCTTAAATCGTTAATAGAATTGATTTTATCAGGACTTGTGTGAATTTCGATGGGGCGGAGCAGCATATCAATTTCTTCTTGCGTCAATATATCCATATTTCTTTACACTTCGGAATCAAAGAACAGTCAAGTATAAATAAAGAAAATAATGATTCAGAGTATGTGAATTAAAATCTTCTGATATTCTATTGAAAAAAATTGTTTGTATCAAATTAAACAAGATTTCATCTGCGGAAGCTTTCGCTGGAGGTAGGGAAGAATGATGTAAATAATTATTTAAACTTCAGTGCAAAATCACAAATCAAAAATCAAAAATCTATTAACGTGGGACGAAAAAGTATGCTATCGGATGTACAAGATCTTAATTTTCTGATGAAATTCCATTTTCAATCGATTGAGTGGACTTATCTGAGACGGCTGATCCGTGAAAAGCAGATTCAATCATTTTTTTTAATTCACTTTCATTGAAGGGTTTTACCAAAATGCCGAAAGGATCTGTATCCATTGCTCTTCGAACGGTTTCAGAATCATTGTTGGCCGTGAGATAGATGACCGGTATGCTGAATTTTTCTTTTATGGATGCCGCTGTTTCAATTCCGTTCAGGGGACCGAGGATGTTAATGTCCATCAGGATGAGATCAGGATGCAGCTCTGGAATCTTCTGAATGGCCGTATCTCCCCTTTGTAAAATTGCAGGAACTGCGTAACCCATCTGTATTAAGCGCATTTCCAGCTCCATGGCGATAATGACTTCATCCTCAACTATAAGAATTTTTTTTTTCATAGTTCCCTGTTCATAATTGATATAACAATATTTATTAAAAGCGGAATCATATTTTTTTATTATGAATTTCATCTTCCAATGAATCCGGCATTTTGAGAAGTATTTACAATAGATTCATATCCCGACTCGGGAAATTGAATTGAATATTCCACTCCTTCTTTGGAGCTGTTCTGGTTTAATTTTCCCTGGAGCTGATTAACCATTCTGTCTATTAATTTAAGTCCCAGGGAAGTTGAGTTTTCTTTCTGAAATCCTTCCGGAAAGCCGATTCCATTATCGCTGACTTGGAGATGAAGAATTCTATTATCTTTTGTCAGATGGATTTGAATTTTTCCCGATTTTCTTTCGGCGAAAGCATACTTTAAAGAATTCGAAACAATTTCATTCAGAACCAGACCACAAGTAATCGCGAGATTTATGTCCAGAAGAATATTGCTTGTCTGGATGGAATGGGAAATAAGTGATTTATCAATTCCGTACGTCTGAAAAAGAGATTCAATCAGGTTCTTTGTATATCTGTCGAAATTGACTTCTGCAAAGTTGTTTGTCTGGTACAGCTGCTCATGTATAAGAGCCATTGTGCTTACACGATTCTGGCTTTCCCGGAAAAGTTCAAGGTGATCCGGGTCAGTGATTTTCTGTGACTGAAGAAAAAGAAGACTTGAGATAATCTGAAGATTATTTTTTACCCTGTGGTGCACTTCTTTCAGCAAAATTTCTTTTTCCTGCAGAGATTTTTCCAGATTCAGTGCATTATTTTTTTCTTCTGTTACATTTTTTAATGTGAACACAAACATTTCGATTTCACCTGTAGCGTCAAGAATGGGAACCATGGCAAGATCCCAGTATGTGGTTCCCCATTCTGGATGGTCCGGAAATATAAAGGGCCTTGCGTTTTTTGAATAAATTATTTTATTTTTTTTGTATTCGGCATGCTCCTGTTCGAAATCAGAGGGGTAAAGTTCAAAATGATTCAGGCCGGGAAAAGATGAGGAATCTCGCTGGCATGCCTTTGCATAGGTTTCTGTTACGCGAATGAAGTTGTAGTCTTTATCCAGAATTACCAGACTGTCCAGAGAATATTGAAAAATGATGTCAAGCAGGCGGGCCTGTTCCTGAATGTATTTTTCTGCTTCGTTGCGCTTGGTTATATCATTTCCAAGAGCTACCATAAATTCCATCTGTCCTGATTCATCAAGAAGCAGGGTGTTTACCCATTCAATCAGATGACGCGATCCATTCTTACTGATCCATTCATTTGTATAATGCCCGACCATGGAATCCGGAT
>JAOUOA010000302.1 GCA_029880625.1 Spirochaetia bacterium | reverse complement strand
CTCAATCTCAGTCCTGTGTACTCCCGTGCTCCCTGTTTTTTCAAATAATTTTCAATCTCTTTAAATCGTTTTTTTTCTTCAGCGCTATAGGATTTTTCACCGAAGTACTGTGCTGAATAAAGAGCTGTTCTCCCTTCGGCATCTGTTTCGTTCGGATTCACTCCCGATTCGATCAGCAGCCGGACAATTGAAAAGTGTGCGTATTCAGCAGCAATAATCAGCGGACTTTTAAATCCTTTATGATAAGAAAGATCGGCTCCGTTTTTTATCAGATACCGGACAGACGCAATATTGCCTGAAGCTGCTGCATGAGTAAGTACGGGCCAGGTATTTTTTGCTCGCCGTGGATTAATTTCAGCGCCGTATTCGACCAATAGTTTTACATAGGGATACGAATCTTTTCTTGAAGCCGCAGCCATTAGAATCGTCTCTCCATTTGCGGTTTCTCTGCTTTCTGTTTCTGCGCCGCTTTTTACAAGCATTTCTGCAATATCGTAGTGTCCCCGGAAAACGGCATAATAAAGAGGAGTCATATTATAGCGCACACTTCCATTGACTTCTGTTCCGGATTGAATCATTCTGATCGCTTCGTCTTTCCGTCCAGAATCAATTGCTTCGATCAGATATCTTGTTTCGGAAGATGTGCAGGATGCTATAAGGAGAACAGCAACCGTAAGAATTGATTTAATAAGATATTTTTTCACAGCATTTCCTCTATAAAATTTGTATATAAACCGGATATACAAATTTTTTATATTCAGCTTTCAATGCTTGAATACGGCATTTCCAGGATAAATCATAATATTCTCTAAATTTTCATCTTCATAAAGAATCCAGAATACCTGATTTTCCGGAAGCTTATTCCAGATTTCCAGAGTTGTTTCGCGGTGTTTCCTGTCCAATTCCACTGCAATTTCTAAAATATAGGGAAGTCCTTTGCGTGTCCGTCCGTTTGAACTTCGGTATTCTGTAAGCTTTACATGCATGACTTTTGCAAGTGCAGTTTTTCCGTCTTTCAGGAGTCTGTTCTGCCTGCTTCTTTCTTTTTCAACAGATGATTCATTGGCCTTAAGAAATGCTGATGTAAGCAAAGAAGGGATTCCTGCAAAAATAAAAAACAGGAAAGAAGCTGCAAAGAAAATAAAAGCAGCTGTTTCTATTCGTTTTTCCAGCAAATTCCAGCCGTCTTCTTCCAGAAGATAGGAAGGAAGAGCTTTATCAATATACATAGATACGATTAATATAAACACGGCAGCTGCGATGCGCACAATAATTTTAACAACAGAGTTCCCGAAAATTATTTCTATTTTATTAATCGTATGATACACAAATTCCTTAAGATCATGGCGGTTTGTTATTCTATCGGTTAAGCTGTACAGAAATGCCCTGAATTTTTCTTTTAAGTTCATCCAGGGGGTAATGAATTTACCCATTAAATACCTGATTAGTTTATAGATTTTTTCTGTAAGAATAAAATCTATAAGAAGAGAATCCAGTTCATAAAAGATGCTTTGATATTTCTTATCTTTCATTTTTCGAATACGAAATATTTCAACCAGCAGAAGTGCGATAAAAACGACTGAAAAAAGAGAAGCAAGATTCAAGAAAAAATGCAGATAACTGTATATTGTATGACGGTAAGAATAATCAATAGAAAAATATAATTTCTTCAGTTCATAATCATACGACGTAAGTGTCAGGAAAAATAGGAAGGGAACTGCAAGAACCAGCTGTGTATACAGAAAAAATTTAAAAACTTTTCCCGAACTAAGAAATGATTTTTTTTCATCACTCATGGACAGAGTTCGCGGAGAAGGCAGCGGATTTCCGCTAAGCTGCATCCCCGGTACTTCAGGAAGAGGCCCTCCACAATTCAGGCAAAGTGTACTGCTGCTCACTGCATTTTTTGTAGAACAGTACACACAAACCAGATGGTCTTCAGATATGGATTCAGGAAATCGTGCTTTTTCAGAATTTCTTACAGTTTCAGAAGAAACTGTTCTTCTTAAAAATGCATTTCCGCGTAGAGAGCTTTCTTCATCAGGTTCTGAAATTGATTTATTCTTTTCATTTTCGTCAAATGCAAACCAGATATAGCTTCGGGAAGGATCTGATTTATAAAATATAATCCAGACGAGATCGTTTTTTTTCAGTGAAAAAATTAAAGAGCTTTTTGAAGAAGACGAACCAAAATATGTTTTATCATCATATTCAAATTCATACAGAGCCGCTCTTTCACTTCTATTCGTTCCCAGAATCCTGGCAATTGATATGTCTCCATTTTTTAAAAGACTCTGTATTCGAAATTTCTGAAAAATTTCATAAAATGCAAGAATCAGAAAAAAGAAACCCGGGATTAAAGCAATTCCCGAAGGAATCAATGAAAAAAAATATGCAGTTTTTTCCATTTCGCCATTCATATAGGCAATGGTGAATATAAATCCGAAAAGAAGTGCGCTTCCAAGAAACATCACTGTGCCGATTAAAGATCCCAGAATACTGTGGTTCAGTTGTTCTACTGTATCTGCCGGAGGCGTGCGCGGTGCTTCAGGAGGTTCGCTGCTGACGTTTATTTTTAATGTGGAAGATATCTGAGCCCTGCAAAAAGAACATTTTTGATTTTCGTTCAGTTCGTTATTGGTATTGCAGTTACGGCATTTAATAAAATACATATTTCAATTCTATTAAAAATATACAGCATCGGTAGGGTTATTTATCTGTCAAGAAAAGAGTCTGTCCGGGAAAAATCATTAAAAGAAAAATATCATAATGCTGATAATTTCAGTTTACAATCTATCTGAAAAATATGAAATTCATCACGGATTCTGCTTAGATTAATTATTCCTGTGACGTATTTTTTACAATCCATATCATAAAATATCAATGACAACAATTGTAACATCATCGTAAAACTGATTTTCTCTTCCAATCCACGAACAGAATTTACTGAAAAAATAATCCATATATTCTTCTCCAAAAAGATCTTCGCGCTCTGAAATCAATTCATCAAATCGATAATATCCAAACATTCTATCCGGATCTGAAAAATTTACAGATTCGCTAAGGCCGTCTGTAAAAAGGACGATTCTGTCTCCGGGAAAAATCTCAGATGAAATCTGCTCATATCGAGATTCTTCAAATCCCCCCAGGATTGTGCCTTTTGCAAAGAATGTACGGATCTTTTTATCTGTTCTGCTGTAAATATAAAGCGGCGTATGTCCAGCATTCGCATATTCAAACCTGCCTGTTTCAAGATCGCAGAATAGATTGGCGGCTGTCGTAAAACTTTTTTTCTGTACATCCAGAAGCATGTAATTCATATACGACATCATTTTCCCGGGGCAATTAAAATATTCACCGCTTCTGGAATGATACATTACTTTAACCATAGCCGCCACAAGTGCGGCGGGATATCCATGACCGCTTACGTCGGAGATCAAAACGGAAAGCTGTTTTTGATCTTTCGAAAAATGAAAATCATAAAAGTCTCCTCCCAAGCTTTCCTTTGGGGCATACCGAACCGCGATTTTATATTTTTCCAGATCGGGAAGAACCGAGGGCAGGATGGACCTGTGAATTTCATGAGCGATTTGAAGCTCTTTTTTTAATGTATGAAACTGGATACTTTCGCCGACCTTTTCTTTCAGTGCAATTAAAGTATTGATTCTGGTCAATAATTCCCGTCTGTCAAATGGCTTTGTAATATAGTCATTGGCGCCCGCTTCAAATCCATGGATGGCGTCATCCAGAAGATTTTTTGCCGTGAGCATAATAATGGGAAGATCTGAAAGCGAATGGTCTTTTCGAATTTCACGTGTAGCTTCAAGTCCAGAAATTCCAGGCATCATAATATCCATTAAAATTAAATCCGGATTCAGTCCACCTTCCAGAAATTCCAGGGCTTTCATTCCGCTGGCCGCTTTAATTACTTTAAAATGATGAAGAGAAAGCTGATTCTCTACGACGTGCAGATTTATATTATCATCATCCACAGCAAGAATTGTAGGAGAAGTTTCTGAATGCATTTCCAATCCATTCGGAGTTTTCACAGCATGGCCGGAAAAGGAACCTATATGAAACGTATCTTGGGGAAGAGTATTCATGCCAGACCGTTTTAATTCTTTCTCAGAAACAGCATCCACTGACAAATCAAAAAGTTCTTCTGACAGAGGAAGAGAAAAGGTAAATACAGATCCTGTTTCATCGGAATGCGCTTCAATCGTTCCTCCATGAAGTTCTACAAGTTTTTTTGCAACAGACAGCCCAAGGCCGCTTCCTTCGTAATTTCGTGTTGCCGATCCGTCCACCTGGTAAAATTCGGAAAAGATCTCGCCAAGCTGAGAAGAAGGAATGCCGATTCCTGAATCTCTGACCGAAACAAAAATCATACGATGGCTTAATTCAGATGAAATTTCAATTTTTCCTGAATCGGTAAACTTAATCGCATTGCCGATTAAATTCAGAAAGATCTGCTGGAGCCTGTTTTCATCTGCAGCGACATAGGGCAGATCCTTTTCCAGAAGATTCTTGACTTTCAGATTTTTTTCATCGAAAATAGGAC
>JAOUOA010000301.1 GCA_029880625.1 Spirochaetia bacterium | reverse complement strand
AAAGATTTCATTCATCGCGACTTGCCGTTTAATTTCATGGCAATGTTTTTATTCACAACTTCCTTCAATGTCAGCGCATATTGAGGATTGATCGGTACAGTTTTATCCCTGATTTCAAAATGGAGATGCGGCCCTGTTGCCATTCCAGTTCTGCCCACTTTACCGATCAGTTGCTGTCTTTTTACGACGTCTCCTCGCTTGACCAAGTTCACTTTATTATGAGCATAAATAGAGACATAGCCGTTCGTATGTCTGATAAATATACAGTTTCCATAGCCTCGAAATCTTCCGGAAAGGATAACAACGCCTTCTCTGGCGGCGTAAAAAGGAGTTCCAATGGGTGCGCCTATATCCAATCCCTTATGAAACTGTCTTGAATGCCTGGCAAAAGGATTCCGTCTCCTTCCAAAACGTGAGGTAACTCTGCCAGTTTTCATGGGATAGGTAAAATAGGGTCTGTACCGGTATTTAGAAGACAGCTGAACTTTTGAAATCAGCAGAGTTCTTCCAGGTATAAGAACCGTTTTTCTTGAAATTCTATTCCATCGTGTCAGATTTCCGATAGAAACATTATAGCGTTGAGCAATATGCGATAGAGTGTCCCCTTTGCGGATTCTGTGCCTGATATTTACCGGTTTATAAACAGGAGTTTCTGTTTCTGATTTAACAATAATAATTTCTTCGCCAATGTAAAGCGGGCGGTTTGAAAGATCCGGATTATGCTTGATAATTGCTGAAGGATCTATTCTGTATCTTTTTCCAATATTCCATAAAGTATCTCCTTTTGTTACTTTATGATTGAGAAAATCACTATTCTGATTTCGCGAGACATTGGAAAATACGATTCGGTTTGATTTGATTTCATCTTCTGGATGATCAGAATTACGTGACAGCTTTTTTAATTTTTCAAAATCAACATCCACATTAGAAGAACTGGAAAGCTGTTTGAAATATCTCTCGATTTCCTTATCAATTTCATCAGACTCATCATGAAGAAGCATTGCGCTGGCTTCATCTTCAGGCGCTTCCTGAGCCTTTTTTGTATAAATCTTAAGGTTTTCAGCATGGATTGCTGAATTGAAAGAAAGAAATATAATTGTTATAAACGCAGTGACTATCTTTTTTATGGATACCATAAATTTAATATCGACATCCATGTCCCGACTCCTTCAGTCATGAAATATAAATTATTTTACAGGGCTTTTTAGAAACATTGTTTCTATGTATCTGTCAATCATTTCTTCAGGCTTTTTCCCTTTAATTAAATCTTTTTTAAAGATATAGATGACTGTTTTTCCTACTGCATGCTGTCTCTTACTTTTTTCATCATAGGCTTTCACCCTTGCCCAGTCATGTGAGACTTCAATAATCAGATGAACACGCTCACCTCTTTGCAGAAGTTTTTCAGGTTCTGTTTCAGGATTTTCAATAAAATGAGGATAGATATCAGCTTTTGCTGTAAAAATAAAACCTGATATTTCTTTATTTTTTACAGATAAAGATTCTTCTGTCAGTACTTTTTTTATACATGAAGTAACAGAAAAGATCAGAATCAGACATAATGCAGAAAATTGAATTTTTTTCATCACCCAGTAGAAAAAAATCTGTTTTTTGTGCAACAATGATTCTTTTTTTAACATAGTATTAACAGGTTTTTTATGCATCCTGTAATACAGTCTTACACGATTGAAAATGGAATTCACTGCAGAATCCTATCAGTACAAACTGTAATAAGAAAAGGGATCCCCGGATTCCAGATCGGCGGCCTTTCAAGCCAATCCAGAGAAACTTGCGAAAGAATTAAAACGGCATTTCATTCTGCTTCGATTGATTTTCCATATAAATCAATTTTTACAAATCTTTCTCCTGCAGGCCTCAAAAAAAACGGTTCTCACTTTGATCTGGCAATTTCTGTTTCTCTTTTATATCAGATTGAATCAGAAATAAAAAATTCATTTTTAAAAAAACTGGACCTGAAAAAAACAATTTTCCTTGGAGAACTTTCTCTTTCAGGTGAAATTCTTCCTCTGGAAAATATCAAGTCCATCATTCAGGCAGCAATTCTTGACGGAATCAAGAATATTATTCTTCCTGAAAAAAATCTTCCTGATCTTGTCCTGGGTCTGCCGGTTCATTTATTTCCGATGCGTTCGCTTCTGGACATTTTCAAAAAAAATATAACTGAAAAGCAGGGACAAATTAAGCTGAGGTTAAATACAGAAGGTGAAAATGAATTTAATTCCTATCATTTTCCAGAACATGTTTTACGAGCCATGATGATCGCCGCAGCCGGCTGGCATTCAATTTTACTGATCGGACCGCCCGGTACCGGTAAAACGACAGCGGCAAAACTTTTAAGATACCTCCTTCCTGACCCCGATTACCATGAACTTCTGGAAATATATAATTTTAGTTACGCAGGCATTGTCAGAGAAAATTCAGTTCAGCGTCCTGTAAGGATTCCGCACCACACAGCAACACCGAAATCCATGGTCGGAGGCGGATCGCCTGTAGAATACGGAGAAGTTACACGCGCTCACAACGGACTTTTAATTCTTGATGAAATGGCTGAATTTAACCGCTCTTCGCTTCAGAGCCTGAGAGAACCCATGCAGGAAAAAAAAATACAGATCACAAGAGGAACAGAAAGCATCTGTTTTCCCGCAGATTTTTTATTTGCAGCAACAACCAATCCATGTTCCTGCGGATATCTGGGCAGCAGTCTTCGAGCATGCATTTGTAGACCTTCTTCCATTGAAAGCTACAGAAAAAAAATTATGGGGCCTTTAAGGGACAGAATTGAACTTGAAGTGATTGTTGAAGGAGAAAAAAATTATGAAAAAAAAATTAATTACAGAGAAGCTAAGAGTATCATCAACGAAGCATCACGTTTCCAGAAGGAAAGATTTAAAAACACTTCATACCGCTACAATTCTCAAATCGATGAAAATGATCTTGTACGTTTCTGCTCCCTGGAACATATCAAAGAAGCAGAAACGCTTTTCAATTCAACAAGATACAGTCATCGTGTAATTTCCGGGATTACACGCATCGCCAGAACAATCGCTGATCTTTCCGGTGAAGAAAAAATCAATCGAAACTGCATAATGGAAGCTCTAAGCTACAGAATTCTAGACGAATACTGGCCTTCGGGCAATTCTCATTTAATTAAAAAATGAGAAAGTTCCATAGCAATTCTGTTGATGGCATGTTCCAGGTAGTCTTTATCGCCTATTTTTTTCTTATAGGCTGATATATCTCTCGGGTAGGAATCTGACAGTCCTTTCTTTCGAAGAAGAATCGGATCCGGCCCAAATTTTTCAAGCTCGTTTTTGGCTTCCTTTTTCAGGAGTGTTTTCATGGTTACTTCCCTGTAACATAGTTTCCATCCGTGGAATGTCGTTTTTGTTCCGACTTTCATACATTCGACCCAACTTTAAAAATTAGTTAGATAATTTATGCCAGGTCAATAAAAATATTTTTAATTTCAGAACAATTCGGAAAAATATTCAAAATTTCCACTATCTCTTACCCAGACAAGATCAAAACTGGGCTGCAATGCGACAATATCAGGAATTATTTCTTGTGAAATTTTAACTGTTGTTTTTCCAGACACAAACGAATCATATCCGGACAGGAACACCTTTGCGGCAAGCCTCATTTTTTGTATTTTATGTCCCGTGAGTGTTTCAAGCGGATGAACAAAATCTGAATTTTTATAGGATTTTACTTCTATAAAATGGATCATTTCACCCCTGTATGTGATCAGATCAATCTCCGCGAAGCGTACGTGAAAATTTCTACAGACAATCACATGACCTTCGCACTCAAGAATTTGCGCAGCAACCCTTTCGCCTTCGTGACGATACTCCACTTTATATTCTAAACTTTTATTTATTCGACTCATTGGCTTTGTAAAGATACGAATAGATAACTGCAATTGTTTTATATAGCGACTCCGGAATTTCTTTACCCGCAGGAACTCCAGAAAGCAGCTCGGCAAGCCCCTGATCATTAACGATTTCTATGTTTTCATTCTTCGCAATTTCTTTAATTTTTTCTGCAAGGATTCCATCTCCTTTTGCAATCACAACAGGAGCTAAATTCAATTCAGGATCAAAGGAAAGAGCTACTGCTTTATTATTAAAATGGGTTGGTTTCATACAATTATGCTAAGGTTTGAATTCCTCCGGCATCCAGCTCTTCTTCGTGAAGCACTTCAAGAGCATCCAGGTGAACATATCTGGAGATGCATGTTTTTAATTCTTCCAGATTTTTTTGTAAAACTTCATGAAAATCTTTTTGAAAAGGAACAATACAGATACTTATTTCAGTAAAATCTGAATCTTTTGAAAATATTCCTAATCCGATCTTTCCAGAAGGATTAAAATAAAACGAAGTAAAAAAATAATGTTTTTCATTATTATTTTTTCCTCCTCCATATACAGCGTCTGAAATATTGCTTTCGTACCCCCCGGAATCATCATTTTTTTCAGAATGATAAAAAAAATTCAATTCATGAATAAAACTGTCCTGATCATGGACTTCGATTAAGTTTTCCACGAAAGAAACAGAATGCCTTAAATTTTCTGGAAGAAGCGATTTGATTT